>CALLAD010000098.1 GCA_938002625.1 uncultured Aquificaceae bacterium | reverse complement strand
ATCCTGAAGCTCCCTTGTGATTTTCCCTATCTCCCCATTTCCTATTTTTCTATTATCCACCTCTATAACGGGAGTTATTTCCGCTGCCGTGCCCGTCATAAAGATTTCATCGGCCGTATACAGCTCACTGCGAGCAATTGGTCTTTCTTCAACATCCACTATAAGCTCGTTCTTTAAAAGCTTTTTCACTGCTTGCCTTGTGATGCCTTCCAGTATATGCTCAGAATAGGATGGCGTTATAGCCTTCCCTTCTCTTACTATGAATATGTTTTCTCCCGAGCCTTCTGCAACAAAACCATGCTGGTTTAACATTATGGCTTCATCGTAACCGCACATTATAGCTTCTGTTTTTGCCAAGGCACTGTTAACATAGGCACCAGCTACCTTCCATCTTGATGGTATAGAATTATCGTCGTTTCTTCTCCAAGAAGAAACCTTTACCCTTATACCCTTGGAAGTATCAAGATATCTACCAAACTTATAAGTGTATATGGCTATTTCTGGAGTATAGTCTATTAGCTTTGGTGTAAGCTTAAGATCTTTAAAGTAGGCTATGGGTCTTATATAAACATCCTCTCTTATCTGGTTCTTCCTTAGGAGTTCTATTGTTATGTTAACCAAATCTTCCACGCTGTAGGGTAGCTCCATAAACATAGCTTTGCAGTTTTTTAATAGTCTTTGGTAATGTTCCCTTGCGAAAAGAATGTAAAGTTGTTTATGGTCTTCGTTCCAATAAGCCCTTATACCCTCAAAGATTGCCGTGCCATAGTGAAAGGAGTTGGTCATTACGCTTATTTTTGCCTCTTCTGCTGGTACAAGGCTACCTTCAAAAAATATGTACTCCATTGCTTCAATTATTATAGCAGGTTTTATCTATAATATTTCCAATGGTTATTACAAGGTTTGCTCCAAGTCCAACGGGATATTTACACCTTGGTAATGCAAGGACTGCCATATTTAGCTACCTTTTTGCAAGGCATCACAAGGGAAAATTTATCCTAAGGATAGAGGATACAGACAGGGAAAGGTCCACAAAGGAATTTGAAGATATGCTTATTGAAGACTTAAAATGGCTTGGGCTTGAATGGGATGAATTCTACAGACAGTCGGAAAGGTTTGAAATTTACAAGGAATACGCTCAAAAGCTTATAGAGAGCGGGCATGCCTATCCTTGCTTTTGCACCCTTGAAGAGCTTGAAGAGGAAAGGAAAAAAGCTGAAGAAAGGGGAGTACCCTATAGGTACTCGGGAAAGTGTAGAGTTTTAAGTAGGGAAGAAGTGGAAGTTCTAAAAAGAGAAAATAAACCCTATACCATAAGGTTTAAGGTTCCCGACAATACTATGGTTGTTTTTGAAGACCTTATAAAGGGGCATATAGCCATAAACACCGATGATTTTGGGGATTTTGTTATAGTGCGTAGCGATGGTACGCCCACTTACAACTTTGTTGTGGTTGTTGATGATGCCCTTATGGGGGTAACCCATGTAATAAGGGGAGAGGATCATATACCCAACACACCCAAGCAAATACTCATATATGAAGCCCTTGGCTTTAAGGTTCCAGCCTTTGTACACCTTCCCGTTATACTTGGCGAGGATAGGAGTAAGCTATCCAAAAGGCATGGTGCCGTTTCTGTTAGGAATTATAGGGAAGAAGGATATCTTCCAGAAGCTCTTTTTAATTATCTTTGTTTGCTTGGTTGGAGCTCACCAGAAGAGGGAAGGGAAATATATTCAAAAGAGGAATTTATAAAAATCTTTAGACTGGAAGATATAAACTCTTCTCCAGCCATATTCAACAAGGAAAAGCTTAAGTGGTTAAACGGAGTATACATAAGGGAGGTAGTTTCTCTTGAAAGGCTTGTGGACGAGTTTATACCCTTTTTGCAAAAGGCTGGTTATGAAGCAGACAGGGAATACGTAAGGAGGGTTCTTCAAAGCACGAGGGATTCCTTTGAAACCTTAAAGGAGGGAGTAGATAGATTAAAGCCTTTCTTTGTTGAGGAAGTAAGCTATTCAGAAGAAGCTATTTCTGTTTTGGAGAATGAGACATCAAGGATTGTCCTTGAAGCCTTTTTGCAAAGGATAGAGGATATAGACCTTACTCAGGAAAAAGTCAAAGAGATAGCCAAAGAAATACAAAAGGAGCTAAAAATAAAAGCAAAGGATATTTGGCATGCCCTAAGGGCTTCCCTTACTGGAAAGTTGGAAGGTGTTGGGGTTGATATACTCTGTAGCATACTGCCAAAGGAAAGGATAAAAAAGAGGATCCTACGGGCTTTGCAGCTTTATAGCTAATCAATCAAAAATCTCAAGAAAAACTTCCCTCAGCCTTTTCATGCTTTCCCTTACCCTTTCCTCCACCTCTTCTCCATGCATACCCAAGGAGCTTCCCACCCTTTTCATGTCCTGTGGAGAAAGCAAAGAGCCACCAGCCTCCTTTGAAAGCCTTAACCGTGTTTCCACAAGCCTTAGGAATAGATAATTTTCATAAATTTCCCTTAAAAGGCTATACTTCTCCATCAATCTTTCACAAGCCTTTATCATAGATGGTTCCCTCAAAGCTTCTACCAAGCTGTAATACTGAATGATAAATTCTGCATCTATTAAACCGCCTGCAGAAAATTTCAAATCTATATGGCCTTTAAGCCTTTTGGCATTGCCTTCAAGGGCAAATCTTATATCTCTTATTTCCTTCTTTTCTTTATCTCCCAAGGGTTTATTGAAAAGGAAATTCCTAAGTATGGCTTCAAATTCTTCTATTAATTCCTCGGGGCCAGATATATACCTGCACCTTGTCCATGCGAGCCTTTCCCATGTCCTTGCCTGAAGGTTAAAGTATTCTTTATAAAAATCCATATCTGGAGCTATCTGGCCTGCGCTTCCCATAGGCCTGAGCCTAAAGTCCACCTTGTATAAATATCCTTCTGGTGTATGCTTTATTAAAAAGGCTATAAACTCTTGGGCTTTTTTTGTTTTCTCTTGACTGCTTTGTTTACAAGAAAATACAAGATCAAGGTCCGATCCTATGTTTAGCTCCTTGCTTCCATACTTACCCAAAGCAATGAGGAGCATGTCCTCCATTTTTATATCCTTCCATAGCCTGTTTAAGAGAAAGTCTGAAAGTTCTGAAAGCTTTTGGAAAAATTCAAAGAGCTTTTTATACCTGTCATCCCTCTTTGCAAGATAAACTAAGGCTATTCTTATTTCCCAGACTCTTTTAAACCTTCTATATAGGTCCTCCAAAGAGAGGTTTAAAGTATTTCTGTACTTTTCAAACTCTTCCTCAAATTCTTCTCCTTGGGGAAAATCCTGATATAGGGTAAGGATGTCCTCTACAAGGTCTGGATACCTGCTTATTAGGGTGGAAAGGTAGGAGGAAAGGGAAAAGATCCTGCACAGGATCTTGTTTATGTCCTTCTTAGCTGGGCTAAGCATAACCTTTCTACCGGTGGGGTTGGAAAAAAACTTATCAAAGTTGGAAAGGGATTCATCGGGGTCTGGTGTATTTGAAAGGGTTTGTACAATTTCTGGAAGCAATTTTATAAAGCTTTGTTTTTCTTGAGTAGAAAGTTTAATGCCTTCCCTACCCGTTAGGTAGCTTGAAAGTATATTGTAGGCCCTTATGGGATTTTTAAAACCAAGCTCTTCAAGGATTCTTTTTGCATCCTCTAAATCCTCGTTTAGTATAGCCCTTTGTATTGGATGTAATTCTTCCTCTTCCTTTGAGGGCATTATGCTTGAAAATATATGACTTACCCCCTTGGTAAATTCTTCATAAAGACTTTTAAAGGCTTTAACTTCCAAGCCTATAAACTTTGAAAGCCTTTCTATATCCGTATCGGAAAAGCTTTGGGAAGGGTTACATGTATATACTTGTATGCTATGTTCAAGCCTTCTTAAAAAGGAATAGGCTTTTTCTAAGAAAAGGGCTTCTTCGTTGGAAAAAATGCCCTTT
The DNA here is from genome assembly GCA_938002625.1 of uncultured Aquificaceae bacterium. GTDB lineage: Bacteria > Aquificota > Aquificia > Aquificales > Aquificaceae > Pampinifervens. The sequence goes on along the minus strand of CALLAD010000098.1, from coordinate 5,411 downwards.
TGATTTAGCTTCCATATGGCTTTAAAGGTATTGCTTTCTCTTAAAAAGGGAAATTTTCCCCCAAGCAAGATTACAAGGGACTGGACGGTAAACTCCACTTCTCTTATCCCACCTTCTCCAGTTTTTACATTTTGTCTATTGAGAATCTTTTTCTTTGCTTCGCTCGCTATTTGAGCTTTCATAAGTCTTATTTCTTCAATTAGCCTGTAGTCTATGGATTTTCTGAAAACAAAGGGCTCCTTTATTCCCTTTTCAAAAGCTTTGTAAAGCTCCTCATCGCCAGCGCAGTGTCTTGCCCTCAAGAGGGCAAACCTTTCCCATGTTCTTCCGTAAGATTCGTAATAAAGCTCTGCGCTTATCAAAGACATGCTTATAGGTCCAGATTTTCCAAAGGGTCTAAGGTCAAGGTCCACTTCGTAAGGCTTTCCTTCTGGAGTAATCTGCGTCATAAGTTTATAAACCTTTTGGAATAGCTTTGAAAAAAACTCATTCAGAGAAAGTTTCCCAGCCTGTCCCTTATCGGAGGAATGAAGAAACATAAGGTCTATGTCCGAATAGTAGTTTAGCTCGTAGCTTCCAAGCTTTCCAAGGGCTATTATGCAGCCTGTGGCAGGATTTCCATCTTCCTGAATAGGTTTTCCATACTTTTCTACCGCCTCCCAATAAGCCCTTTCATAAGAAAGCTCCAGCATAGCATCGGGAAGTTGAGAATATTCATAGAGTAAGTCTTCAAGCTTGGCGGTTCCCAGTATCTCCTTTGCCATTATTCTCATAAGCTCCCTGTGTCGGTAATAGGCAAGCCTTTTTGAAAACTCTTCATCGGATAAGCTTTCACTTAGCATATCCCTTAGCTCGCTTATGTAAGTTTTTTTGTCCTTAAAGAGATACCAAAGACGGGGAATGGTTCTTTCAAAGTCTTCTGGATGGTTAATTAGGAATTTCCTTATACATTCGGACCTATCAAAAAGCTCAAGAAGCAGTATGAATCTTCTTTCATTTAGATATTCAATAAGCCTTTTGGGTTCTGGGTGACGGTCTAAAAGAAGTTGTAAGGATTCCTTAGCCTTTTGGAGGTTGTACACTTTTTCTTGGGCCTTTACCCACCATTGAGAAGGGAAAAATTCCATAACTTGGTTTATATTATATCCAATGGTTCCCAAAGTATATCTTGGAGTAGAATGGATAGGAGCAGAAAGGGTGCTTTCAAGCTATCAAGTTCCAAAGGAATGTGGAGCAAGCCTTGTTTTTCTTGGAATAGCAAGGTCTGCACCAGAGGATGGGCCTGTGGTTGAACTCTATTACGAAGCTTTTCCAGAAATGGCTATAAAGGTTATGGAGGAGATAAGGGAAGAAGCTTTAAATTTATTCCCCGTCAAGGAGGTTTTTATACATCACAAGCTTGGTATAGTAAGGGTGGGAGAGCCTTCCTTTATGGTTGTGGTTTTTGGTGGGCATAGGGATGAAACCTTTAGGGCTTGCAGGTACGTGGTGGACGAGGTAAAAAAGAGAGTTCCCATATGGAAAAAGGAGGTTTTTGAGGATGGTAAAAGTGAATGGGTGCTTGGAGCATGATTTTGGATAAGCTTGGAAGGGAAATCAGAGACCTAAGGATATCGGTAACCGATAGATGTAATTTTAGATGTTTTTTTTGCATGCCAGAGGGTGAAAGCTATGAATTCTTTAAGCGTGAAGATATTCTTAGCTTTGAAGAGATTGTAAAATTCTCAAAGGCTGTACTTCCCCTTGGAATAAAAAAACTTAGGCTTACAGGTGGAGAGCCACTCCTTAGGAGGCGGATAGAAAGGCTAATAGAAATGTTGGCAGAGCTTCCCGTAGAAGATATAAGCCTGACTACCAATGGTTTTCTTCTAAAGGAAAAGGCAAGGGATTTAAAGCTTGCTGGTTTAAAGAGAATAACCGTTAGCCTCCATTCTCTAAGGGATGAAGTTTTTTCAAGGATGGTGGGTAAGGGAGTAAAAGTCTCTTACATAATTGAAGGTATAGAGGAAGCTCTCAAGGCTGGATTATGGCCAGTTAAGGTTAACGTATGCGTCGTAAGGGGTGTAAACGACAATGAAATAGTGGACATAGCTAAGTTTTTTAAGAAAATGGGTGTTATAGTTAGGTTTATTGAGTTTATGGATGTTGGAAGTGCCAAAGATTGGTCTTTGGAAAGGGTATTTTCTGTAAAGGAAATGCTTAATCTTTTAAGGGAACATTTTCCTCTTGAGCCCGTGGAGAAAAGCCACAGGGGTGAAGTGGCAGAAAGGTACAGATACGTAGACGATGGGCTTGAGGTGGGCTTTATATCCTCCATTACGCAGCCTTTCTGTAGAGATTGCAACAGACTTAGGCTAACTGCCGATGGTAGAATTCTTACCTGCCTGTTTGCACAGGATGGCTATGATATAAAAAGTCTAATAAGGTCTGGAGCTGGAGAAGAGGAGATAAGGGAAGCTATTATAAGCATATGGTCCAAGAGGGATGATAGGTATTCAGAAGAAAGGCTTGAACTATTGGAAAAGGGAATGGAAGTTAAGAAAATTGAAATGTTTAAGGTGGGAGGATAAGGGTATGATAAGCAAGGAGCTCTTAGAAATTCTCGCCTGCCCAAAGTGTAAGGGAGAGCTTATCTATGAACAAGAAAAAAAGGTACTCATATGTAATAAATGTAAAGTTTATTATCCCATAGAGGATGATATTCCCATACTTCTTATAGATTCTGCAAGACCTCTTGAAGAGCTTCAAGAAGGTTATCAAAAGAAACAACCATAACACCTTCTGGTTTTATTTTTTCTCCTACATGTATATAAGCCATGGGCTTTTTGTATAATTCTACGTAATCCTTTACCATTTGCCAGTCGGCAAGGCTATCACCTACGTATACACCCTTATCTATTCCAAGGGAGCTTACGCATAAGTTAAGAGCGTATGGGTGTGGTTTTCTAAGTTCCTTTTCTTGTATAGTATCCTCATCAACTATGCAATCAAAGTAGGGATATAGGCCAAATTTTTCAAAGAGGTAGTTAAGGTCTTCCCTTGGCCGCCCAGTGACCACACCCAAGGAATAGCCAAAACCCTTAAGCTTTTCAAAAAAATTACCATCAAGAAGGAGCCTTTCCTTTTCCCTAAGGCTTTTGTATATATGATTAAAGACCTCTATCACATCCTCAAGTCTTGCTTCCCCGCCTAATTCCCTTATAACTTCCAAAGTGGCAAGCCAGTCATTGTTTATTCCCTTCGTAAACTTTATTTTTAAAGCCTCCTCTAAAGGTACTTCCCTTTTTAAAAATCTCTCCGCCGTATACTTTATGGCATGGTGATAGGATTGGCTCACATCCACTATAACGCCATCCACGTCAAAAATTACACCCTTTCCCATTCCTTTACCACCAAACCAGTCTTAGAAAGGAGGAATTTCAAAAACTTTTTTGAAAGAAGGGTTAGTTTTGTGTACTCTGGATAGATGATATAGTACCATCTTTGTGCATTAAAACCTTTTATTTTTACAGGCACCACATCTCCACTTTCTATATCCTTTTCTATTATTCCCCTTGATAAAAAGCTACAGCCATATCCCTTTTTGACCATGCTAAGTATGGACCTTCCGCAATTTATTTCTATTTTTATCCTCAATCTTTCAAAGACTATTCCAAGTCTTTCTAGCTCATCCCTTACAACTTTTCTTGTCCCAGAGCTAACTTCCCTAAAGATAAGGTCAACCTCGTAAAGTTCTTCTGGCTGTATTTCTTTCCTTTTCGCAAAGGGGTGAGATGGATGGGTAAAGAAAAGGATTTCATCCATAAACCATTTTATAGAGTTAAACCTCTCCGATGGCTCCCTTTCTATTATGCCCAAGTTAAGCACGCCCGAATGCAAAGCCTCTTCTATCCTTTGAGAATTATCAACCAATATCCTTATGGATATACTTGGGAACATCTGATGAAATTCCACTATAAGCTCTGGTACCTTATACTCGCTAAGGGTTGTGCTAATGCCCAAAAGAAGAGTATCCTTAAAATAGGTTTTTATCTTTGACATTTCTTCCATCAAGCTCTCATAGTTCATAAGTAGTTCTTTCGCTATCTGGTATATCCTTTTACCCTCTTCCGTAAGGACAATTCTGCCCCCCTGCCTTTGAAATAGCTTTGCTCCCATTATTTTTTCAAGAACTTTTATCTGCTGAGTTACTGCTGGCTGTGTTATGTAAAGCACCTCCGAAGCTCTTGAATAGCTACCAAGTTCTGCAACCACTACAAAAGTTTTAAGCTTGCTAATGTCAATCATCTTAAAAATAAATTAACATAAACCTTTCTTATAGCAAGTGTAAGCCTAAGTTATTTTCAAAAACTCCTTTACCTGTCTCTCTACGTTCTCCAAAACCTTTAAAAGCTCTTCCCTCCTTAGATTTTTTGCTTCTTCAATTGTCCAGTGCTCCCGCCTTATATGGTTTTCTAAATAGGGGCATCTATCCCTTGCCTCTGGAGAGAGGGTTATTATTATGTTTATATCTCGGTAGGGAATGGAGCCTATGTCCTTGGAATATAAGTTTTCTACTGGGTAGCCCTTTTCTTTAAGGAGATTAATAACTTCCTCTGGTATTTTATCTACTGGTTCCACTCCCGCTGAGTAAATTTCCATTGATAGAAGGGCAGACCTTGATAGTTTTCTTGCTACTGCCTCTGCCATTATACTCCTTACGGCATTGTGAGTGGATATAAAGGCTATCTTCATACTACTATTTTAGCCTTTTCAAAAGCTCTATAAGGTTTCTCATAGCTCTTCCCCTGTGGGATATGGCATTCTTTTCCTCTTCTTTTAGCTCTGCCATGCTTCTTTCGTAGCCTTCTGGTTGAAAAATAGGGTCATAACCAAAACCACCTTCTCCCCTCGCTTCATAAAGGATATAACCTTTGCATATGCCCTGCGCCCAAATTCCCACATCTCCCATATACACCACCGCAAAAGTAATAAAATAAGCCCTTCTGTCCTCTTTCCCTGCCATTAGCCTAAGCAATTTTTTAATGTTTGCCCTATCCTTTGTATCTTCTACCTCTTCTATACCACCCCATTCTATGCTATAAAACCTGCTGGAATATATACCAGGATACCCATCAAGGATTGGCACCACTAAGCCCGAATCTTCCGCCAGAGTTGGAATCTTATAAACTTCGTAATAAGCTTTTGCTTTCTTGTAGGCATTTTCCAAAAAGGTCTTTCCATCTTCTTCCACCTCTATGGATTTTTCAGGCAATATCAACTCTATGCCCGATCCCCTAAAGATGCTTTCTATTTCCCTTATCTTGCCCTTGTTGGTAGTGGCAAGTAGTAGTTTTTCAAGCATGCTAAAATTATAAACATGGAATTTGAGCCAGTTATAGGTCTTGAAATTCATGTGCAGATGGACACAA
>CALLAD010000097.1 GCA_938002625.1 uncultured Aquificaceae bacterium | reverse complement strand
GGGAAGCATCATATTAGATTTATAGAGGAACTTTTACTCTGATGAGGGATAGGGTTAAAAAATTTTTAAGCAGAATGTTTTATCAAGATAAGGTGCCTTCTTCTGTAATTCTCTATGGGAAGGAAGGGATAGGTAAGAAGGATTTAGGCTTTGAATTTGCCATGTCCCTTTTATGTCATGAAAGGGTCTATCCCCCATGTGGTGTTTGTGTTTCATGTAAACATATTAAGGTTTTTTATCAGAAAAAACCAGAGGAGCTAAAATTTTATGGAGAAGACAAGAGGGGGAAAAAGGTATATTTATATATTCAGGGAGACCATCCAGACTTTATATACCTTATGCCAGAGAAAGGAGAAATAAAAATAGATCAGATTAGGGGCGTAAAGGATTTTGTCTATCTTAGCCCAGCCCTATCTAAAAGAAAAGTGGTATTTATTGAACCAGCGGATGCTATGAATCCTTTTGCTCAAAACGCTTTGCTTAAAGTATTAGAAGAGCCCCCTTACGATACCCATTTTATTCTTATAGCACATAGACTTGAAAAATTACTGCCAACTGTTCTATCAAGAAGCTTCCTTATACAAGTGCCACCTTTAACCACGCAGGAACTAAGAGAGATTGCTCATATAGAAGATCCTTTTATTCTTGAGCTTGCGGAAGGTAGCATCAAAATAGCCATAGATTTAAAAGAGCATGTACACATATTGAACACTGCAAAAGATATAATAGAAGGCGACATATTGACTCTTTATAAAAGATCCTTGGAAGTGGAATCTTGGAATCAGCAAGATCAATCTACTCTTTTAAGGATACTTCAGGCGATGCTTCATAAAAGATATATGGAAAGCAAAGATCCATCAGACAAAAAAGCCCTTGATTTAGTTTCTATGGGATTAGAATATTTAAATAAAGGAATTAGACTAAGCCTTTTACTTTTCCAATTAAAAGGAGGTAATAAAAATGTCTCATATAAAAGCAAGATTTCTGGACACCAACAAAATTCTTCAAGTTGAGGGAGTTTGGGAAAAGGGTTTATCTAAGGGCGATTTGATTGTAGTACAGTCGGATAAGGGAGAGGAAGTAGTCAGGGTTATTGGTATTTCAAAAGAGGAAGCCCCCCTTAGAGCTATCTTTTTAAGAAGGGTAAAGGAAGAGGACCTAAAAAAGTTAGAGGAAAACAAGATTAAAGAAAAGGAAGCGGAAGAGATCTGTAGGGATAAAGTAAAAGAACATAAACTGGACATGAAATTGCTAAAAGCTTACATTCCTCTTGATGGAAGCAAAATATTTTTCTACTATACATCGGATCAAAGAGTAGACTTTAGGAATTTAGTAAGGGACTTGGCAAAGATTTTCAAAAAGAGAATAGAAATGAGGCAGGTGGGAGTTAGGGATGCGGTGCAGATGATGGGATGGATAGGTTCATGCGGCGAGCTTCCTTGCTGCGTAAGATTCCAAGAAGAGTTCCTATCCGTATCCCTAAGGGATATAGAAGAGCAAAACTTACCCCTCTCTCCTCAAAAATTCACTGGCCCTTGTGGAAGGTTAATGTGCTGTCTTGTTTTTGAAAGGGATAACTATCTTATAAAAGCTATACTTCCAGAAGTGGGCGGCGAAATATGTTTTCAAGGCAAGGTTTACAAGGTTGAATACATAGACCCAATTAAGTGGCGAATAATCCTTACCTCTGAAGAATCAAGAAGAGAGATAAGCCTGGAGGAAATTCTGCCCTATGGTTATGAAAAGGCAATTCAAAATTGCAAACAATGTGATAGTTGTTGTAAAAGGACTATAGAAAATGAGGCTTTTGCAGGATTTGAGCAGTAATCTAAACAGGCTATTTCTTTTTGAGCTTTATGATGGGAACAGGATAGAAGCCGTCTTCTATAGGGGAGATACCCTTTGCATATCCACTCAGGTTGGTTGTGCCGTAGGTTGTCCCTTTTGTCTTTCTGGTAAAAGGGGCATATTAAGAAATTTAAGCCTTGAGGAAATCATAAATCAGTATGAGTTTGTAAGAGATAAGGTAAGCGTTAAAAGAATAGCCATAGCTGGTATAGGTGAACCATTGATGAATTGGGAAAGAGTTAAATCTGCCTTTTGGTATTTTAAAAAGCTCGGTTTAAAAGTTAGCTTTTACACTACAGGGCATCCTATAAAAAACCTAAGAGAGCTTATAAGATTACCCCATGCTGGCATAAGCATATCTATTCATTCAACAGAGGAAGAAAAAAGGAAAAAACTTTTACCCCACGCAGGCTCTCTAAGGGATCTTATCGTTGTTCTAAGGGAAGAACTATCAGTAGTGTCCCAAAGAAAAAGGAAAAAGATAAGCCTTGCATATCTTCTGTTAAAGGGAGTGAATGATTCTACTCAAGATATTGTAAACCTTGCTAAGCTTGCTAAAAGCTTGGGATTAAGTGTAACCTTGCTTAGATACAATAGCACGGTAGAGGATTATGAAGATGTAGATGATAAAACCTATGAAGAAGCCTTTCTTTTACTTAGATCCTATGGTATAAGGGTTACCCTTTCTACACGCTTTAGAGAGGACAAGTTGGGTGGATGTGGAACTCTTGTAGTAAACCGAGATTTTATAAGGTGTTAAGTATATCCCTTATTATTTCTTCTTGGCTGTCATCGCTTATGATTTCTTCAGTTAAGCAATATAAGGGCATAACTTGAACCTTTGTAATGCCATGCTTTACAAAACCAAGCTTTTCCGCAGAAGCTTTTGAAAGGTCAATTATCCTTCCCTTTTTATGCGGACCCCTATCCGTTACTATCACCACAACTTCCCTGTGACTGCTAAGATTTCTCACTAAAAGGTAAGTCCCAAGGGGAAAGTCTTTTGATGCGGCAGTGTATTTGTATTTATTAAAAACTTCTCCAGAGCTTGTTTTTCTTCCATGGAATTCTTTACCATACCAACTGGCATAACCTTCTACAACCTTACATTCCTGCGCCATAGCTATGGAAA
>CALLAD010000096.1 GCA_938002625.1 uncultured Aquificaceae bacterium | reverse complement strand
TTTTGGATCAGATTGGTGCAGTGCTTGGGCCCTTGGTAGTAGGCTACGTACTTTTTTTAGGTTTTGGATATAGATGGGCTTTTCTTTTTCTTTTTATACCTGCCCTTTTTGCCCTTTGCTTGCTTCTTTTTGCAAAAAGGGGCTATAAGGACAAAATAGAGTATGAAAAGGTTAAAGATGCTTCCCTTAATCTCCCTAAGACTCTCTATGTTTACCTTTTTGCTTCTTGTCTTGTTGCCCTTTCCTTTTTACCCTTTCCCTTAGTAGGTTTTCACCTTTCGCAAGAGGCTTTTGAAGGTTGGAAAATATCCCTTCTTTTTGCTCTCGCCATGGGTGCAGATGCCCTTTCTGCCCTTCTCTTTGGCCTACTATACGATAGAACTGGCTTCTACTCTCTTGCCCTTGGTTTATCTTTCGGAGTTCTTGCCCTTTTGTTTTTGCTCAATAACCCTGTTATTGCAATAGTTTTTTGGGGAATAAGCCTGGGAGTACAAGAGTCTATAATGCGGTCCGCCGTAGCTCATCTATCACCCCAAACTTCCAGAGGAAAAGCCTATGGCATATTTCACTTCTTTTTTGGTCTATCCACCTTTTGGGGAAGTGCCCTAATGGGCTATCTCTATCAAATTTCTACAGATCTCCTTATTCTGTATTCAATAGGGCTTCACCTTTTGGCCATTGGAATTTTAATAAGACTGAAACCATAAGAGAAAGCAGGTTAATGGATAAACTTATCTATTAATTGCAAAAGCTCCAACCTCATATTTCTATAGCTTGCCCTGTTACACACAAGCATGGCGGTAGAGTGGGTAATTTCCTCAATGATAACCAAGTTATTTTCTTTAAGCGTTCTTCCCGTTTGTACAAGATCCACTATAAAGTCGGAAAGACCAATTAGGGGAGAAAGCTCAACAGAACCGCTAAGAGGTATAACTTTACACCTTATTCCCTTATTTTCAAAAAACTCTTGGGCTATGCGAGGATATTTGGTTGCCACTCTAAGATAAGAACTTTTTATATACTTTTCTCTATCCTCTTCTTTACCAGCAACCACTATTTTACAAAAGCCTATGCTTAGGTCATACAAAGTATAAATATCTGGCTTCCTTTCCAATAAAACATCCTTGCCAACAACACCAAGGTCTGCTACACCATTTTCCACGTATACGGGCACATCAAAGGGCTTAACAAGGAAAAACTCAAAATCTCCTATTCTTATACTAAGTTTTCTACCCTCTTCAAAGCTTTCCTTTATTATGCCCTTTTTCAAAAATAGGTCTATTGTTTCTTGGAAAAGCCTTCCCTTGGGGAGAGCTATTCTAAGCATGTTTTAAGTATATCATCATACAGCTCTAAGGGTAATTTCTCCAATCTGGAAGGCCTTTAGTCCGTCTTGAGTTAGGAGCAAAAGACTTCCGTCTTTGTCTATTCCCTGAAGTATCCCTACCACTGGCTCCGGCGTGTAAAGAATAACCTCGGAGTTTTTAAAAAGCAACCTACTTTCTATTTCATCCTTAAAGGATAAAAAGCCTTCTTCCGAAAGCTTGCGCAAAGATTCTTCCACATAGTCAAGAAGTTTAATTAGAAAATCTACCTTATCAAAATGCCTTCCAGATACCATTTTCAATGATACAGCCTGAAGATGTTCCGGGAAGCTTTCCTGATTTAGATTTATACCTATTCCAACAACTATTTTATCTTTTAACCTCTCTGTAAGAATACCGCATAGCTTCTTACCATGTATGTAAACATCGTTAACCCATTTAATGGCTGGTAAAAAACCAAGGGACCTAACATAGTTAGCAACTGCGTTAGAAAGTACAAGAGGGAGGGTTGTTTCATCCCTCAGATTTTTTGGTAATGAGAAGCTAAGGTATAATCCACCTTCTTGGGAATACCACTCTCTTCCAAATCTTCCTCTTCCTTTTTTCTGTTTGTTGGCAACCACAACACTGTAAATCCTTAGAGGTTTTTCCTTCAAAAAATCTTGGGTAGAAGTTATTTCTTCAAGCCAGAGGAGGCTCTCAAACATTTTAATAAAATCTTAACACTGCTGCATTAAAATTCAAAAGCATGAAGGTAGCCTTTATATGCACTGGAAATTCTGCAAGGAGTCAAATGGCAGAGGCTTTTGCCAAACAGATAGGTAAAATTTTAGGCTTGAACATTGAGATATACTCCGCTGGTTCCAATCCAGCAAGGGAAGTAAATCCCTTTGCCATAGAAGTTATGAAAGAAAAGGGAATAGATATATCTTCCCAAAAACCAAAGAGTTTGGAGCAAATACCTTACGAAAATATTGATCTGGTTATAACCCTTTGCGATAGTGCAAAGCAAAGCTGTCCAGTTCTACCAGCTCAAAGGCATATACATTGGGACTTGCCAGATCCTGCAAGCTTTGAGGGTTCACCCGAAGCAAAGAGGGAATTTTTTAGAAAAATAAGGGATGATATAGAAGAAAGAATATGGGATCTCTTGCAAGGGCTACAAAACGGCACTATAAAAGGTTAAATTATATGAAGGATTATTTCAAAAAAATACCTTAGGGGTTAAAGTATCATGAGTATGCAAAGGTTGGATGAGAGAAACATTAAACCTCAGACATACGCTTTAGCAGGTTGTCTAATACTTCCCTTGGGTGGTATACATTGGATATTTGCAATTCTTGGTGGACTTTCTTTGTTGTATGGTATGGCTGGTCTTTTAGAAAGGTATGGCTTGGAAGAGGATAAAAAAAGATTTGCTCTTGGTCTATTATTGGCTATCGTAGGTGGTTTATGGGCAAAGCATGTATTGGGAGAGTATGGCTTTGATATAAGAAGGCTTTTGATAACCTCCTTTGTTTCTGGCTTGGGTCTTTATATTCAGTCTGGAGTTTACTCAAAGCTTGCAAGGTTAACCAATAAAGAACTTCTTGAGATGGGTGGTATTCTTTTAGTTGTAGGCTCGGCTACTTTTTGGTTTTATCTGGGATTCATACCCTTGGCCTTTGGTGTTTTGCTTATAGCTTATTCTTTCTGGAGGTGGTAAGTTGAAGGAACTTTTAATAAAAATTTTGACTCTTTTGGGTATAGCTCAGGCTGGAGCTCCTCTACAAGAAGGACAAGATGCTTACCTTTTTAGCCTGCAAAATCAAGAAGGTAAAGTTGTGAACCTGTCCGATTATAAAGGTAAATGGGTAGTCCTATACTTTTATCCAAAGGCTGATACGCCTGGATGTACCATTCAAGCAAAGGAGTATACAAAGCTAATGCCAGAATTTGAAAGGTTAGAAGTTAAGGTTTTTGGAATAAGCACTGATGGCGTGGAAGCCATAAAAAGGTTCAGGCAAAAATATAACCTATCGGTAGAATTCCTTTCGGACCCTAAGGGAAGTGTAGCCAAAGCTTATGGGGTTAGAGTTATAGCGGGTTTTTGTTCAAGGGATACCGTATTGATAAATCCAAACCTTAAGATAGAAAAAATATACAGAGGCGTTGATCCTTCGGCAGATCCTAAAAAGGTGTTGGATTATATAAAATCAAAGAACCCTTAGCTAAAGCCTTCCTTATGTTATCCTTCAGAAAGATAAAATATAAAGGATTTTAATGCTAAGCTCCTTAAATATTAACTTCTTGAAATTCACATAATTCTGGCAAAATAATAGTTATTATATGCATGCAAACCTAAAAGTTTCTGGTATGTCTTGTGTAAACTGCGCAAGGGCTATAGAGCTTAGCTTAAAAAAGCTAAAGGGTGTGGAAGATGTTCATGTTTCCTTTGAGCTGGGCAGGGTTGTAGTAGATTTTAAAGAAGAGTTTATTGATGTGGAGCAGATAAAAAGGGTTATAGAATCCTTAGGCTATAGAG
>CALLAD010000095.1 GCA_938002625.1 uncultured Aquificaceae bacterium | reverse complement strand
TTATACCTTTAGGCCAGAAGATATAAAGCTTCCACCAGACTTAGGAGAGATAAAAGAGCCAGTTAGTTTATACGTAGAGATAACAAAAGAAAAGGGTGGATACAGGATCCATATGGAAATAGAAGGCTATGTTGTTCTACAATGTAGCAGGTGCTTGACCCTTTACGAAAAGGACTTATGGAAGGTAGAGGATATTAGAATAGAACCATACCCTACGAGGGATGTAATTTATCTAAAGCCAGCGGACTTGGATGTATCCTTTTACGAGGATGAAGAGGATTTTGATTTAACAAATCTTTTAAGGGAGCAGATAATACTAAGCATACCAACAAAGCCCCTATGTAGTCCCGACTGTAAGGGTGAGCTTGGAGACATATTAAAATCGGAAGGTGCCACTCTTGGAGACCTTTTTAAAAAGACCAATATGGTATAATAAAAACTTCTACTAAATCAACTGGAGGAAGCGAGTTATGGCTGTTCCAAAGAGGAAAACCTCAAAGTGGAGAAGGGATCAAAGAAGGGCACAAAACTTTTTTTCTAAGCTTGGTAAGCTTTCCTTGGCAACTTGCCCAAACTGCGGAGAGCTTATGATGCCCCATAGGGCGTGTCCTTATTGCGGATACTATAAGGGCAAGGAAATCCTTAAAACTTCATGACAAGAATAGCGGTAGACTGTATGGGGGGTGATTACGCCCCCGAAGAAATAGTAAAGGGTTGCCTTTTAGCATATAAAGAGCTTGGTATAGAAACCTTATTGGTGGGAGATGAAGAAAAAATAAGGGATATACTAAAAAGGGAGGGCTTTAGAGAAGAGCTTTCTATAGTAAACACCACGGAAGTTATACAAATGGATGAGCCTCCATCCAACGTACTCAGGAAGAAAAACTCTTCCCTTTATGTAGCTGCAAAGCTTGTTAGGGAAGGATTGGCCGATGGGCTTGTTTCCGCTGGAAATACGGGAGCAGTTCTGACGGTGGGTAAGTTTGTTATAGGCTCCCTTGAAGAATTGGAGAGGCCAGCCATAGGCGCAGCCCTACCAAATCCAAAGGGTAAAACGGTGCTTATAGATGTTGGTGCCAACGTAGATTGCAAGCCTAAGCATTTATTACATTTTGCCCTTATAGGTCATACGTATGCGGAGGAGATATTGGGAATTAAAAATCCAAGGGTTGGTATACTAAGCATTGGGGAGGAGGAAGGAAAGGGTAATGAATTGGTAAAGGAAACTTATCCCCTTCTTAAGATGAGCAAGCTTAATTTTAAGGGTAATGCGGAGGGTAGGGATATATACGCTGGCACTTTTGATGTGATAGTTTGCGATGGTTTTGTGGGTAATGTTATTTTAAAGGCCAGTGAAAGCCTTGGTTTTGCTGTAATTCAGATGATAAAGGAGGAGGTACAAAAAAGTTTTCTGGCAAAGCTTGGAGCCTTACTTATGAAGCCAGCCTTGAATAACTTTAAAAAGAAGGCAGATTTTACCGAGTATGGGGGTATTCCGCTTCTTGGAGCTAAAAAGCCTGTAATAATAACCCATGGAAGGGCAAACGCAAAGGCTATAAAAAATGCCATAAGGGTTGCCAACGAGTTTTTAACCCATCATTTTAACGAAAAGCTCTTAGAAAACTTAAGAAATCTTCTTCCTCAGGGAGTAAAGGTCTAATGGGGATCACCATAAAGGGTTTGGGATTTTATGTGCCAGATAAGATTTTGACAAACTTTGACCTTGAAAAAATGGTAGATACAAGCGATGAATGGATAACAACAAGGACGGGCATAAAGGAAAGAAGAATAGCAGAAATAGAAAGCCTTGTGGATATGGCATACAAGGCAAGCCTAATAGCCCTTGAAGAGGCAAGAATAAAGGCAGAGGAAATTGATGTTATAATCCTTGCCACTTTAACTCCAGACCTTTCCTTTCCAGCAAGCGCTTGCCTTTTACAATCAAGGCTTGGATGCACAAAAGCCTACGCCCTTGATATATCGGCGGCATGCAGCGGCTTCTTATACGGCCTTGAAATAGCCAGTGGTTTGTTAGAGTCTGGAAGGGCTAAAAACATCCTATTGGTTGGAGCAGAAAAGCTATCCCAGATCGTAGATTGGACGGATAGGTCTACATGCGTACTTTTTGGTGATGGTGCTGGAGCTGCGGTAATTTCTTCCGATGGTGACGGAGAGGTTTTGGCTTCTGTAATGAGGTCTGATGGTGGCTATTGGGATATTTTGTATGGGGAAAAATGTGGATATCTAAGGATGAAGGGTAAAGAGCTTTTTAAGCTTGCCGTTCGTTCTATGGCGGAGGTTTGCGAAGAGGTAATAAAAAGGGCTGGAGTTTCTGTGGAAAACATAAGCCTTGTAATTCCCCATCAGGCAAACATAAGAATAATGCAAGCTTTGGCAGAAAGGCTTCAAATACCTATGGAAAGGGTGTATTCAAACATTCACAAGTATGGAAATACAAGCGCGGCATCCATTCCCATCGCCATGTACGAGGCAATGGGCGAGGGGAAACTAAGGAGAGGTGATCTTGTGTTACTTACAGCTATGGGTGGGGGGCTAACATGGGGAGCAAGCCTTTTGAGGTTTTAGGGTGAAGTACGATGCCATAGTAATAGGGGGTGGCCCAGCGGGTTCTTCTGTAAGCTACCATTTATCAAAGGGTGGACTAAAGGTTCTTCTTCTGGAAAAGGATCCTTTGCCAAGATTTAAACTATGCGC
>CALLAD010000094.1 GCA_938002625.1 uncultured Aquificaceae bacterium | reverse complement strand
GGAGGATTTTGGGCTTGCTTATTACAAGGCCCAGCTTGCTGCTGGCAGCCGATTACCCACAAAGGGAAAAGCTTTTATAAGCGTTGCCGACAGGGATAAGCCAAAGGTAATAGACCTTGTAAAGGGATTCTTAGAGATAGGTTTTGAAGTTTATGCCACGAGCGGCACTTATAGATTTTTGAAGGAAAGGGGAATAGAAATAAAGCATGTGCTTAAGGTATCCGAGGGAAGGCCCAACATATTGGACATGATAAAAAATCAGGAGATAGACCTAATTATAAACACACCAACGGGAAGAAGAGAAAGAAGCGATGCCTATCATATAAGAAGGTCTGCAGTGCAATACAAAATACCCTACGCCACTACCTTACGTGGCGGTTACGCTATGCTTATGGCTGTAAAAAGCTACATATCCAGCGGTGGTACCTTAAAGGTTTATGCCCTACAAGACCTATGAAGATAGTAATAACTGGTGAGCCTGGTATCGGTAAAACCACTCTTATAAAAAGGCTTGTTAGGGCTCTTAATGATAAGGTTATTGGTTTTTGGACGGAAGAAGTAAGGGACCCAAAAACTAAAAAGCGTATAGGCTTTAAAATAAAAACCACAGAAGGTAAAGAATCAGTTTTTGCCAGTAAAACCTTCACATCTAAGCATCTTGTTGGATCTTATGGAGTAAACCTCCAAAGGTTTGAAAGCTTGGCCCTGCCCATACTCCAAAAAGCCATCCAAGAAAAGAAAATAGTAATAATAGATGAAGTGGGAAAAATGGAGCTTTTCTCCAAACCCTTTAAGGAGCTTGTAAGGTCTCTTATCCACGATCCATCTAAAGATATGATAATTACCATACCCATTAGGGATGTAGATGCCCTTGTGGCAGAAATAAGAAGATTAAAAGGCTCAATACTTTTAGAAGTCACAAAGGAAAACAGAGATAGTCTTTTAGAGGATATTCTCTCCTTGATTTCTTAATTAAACCTTCTAATTATCCTATAGTAAGTATCCCTTTGAGCTGGAATAAAGCCAGCAGACCTTATCGCCTCTACCATATCCTCCACCTTTGGAATACTTACCCTATAGGAAGTGGAGGATATGACATTTTCTTCTATCATAACACTTCCCAAATCATTGGCACCAAAATGTAAACCTATTATGCCTATGGGCATAGTCTGGGTAACATGGGAGCTTTGAATATTTTTGAAGTTATCAAGGTATATCCTTGAAATAGCAAGAACTTTTAGATAATAGCTTGCCGAAGCTTCTTCTAAGCTATCAAGTTTTGTATTCCCCTTTTTAAAGGTCCAAGGTATAAAGGCTGTAAAGCCCCCTGTATCCTCTTGTATTCTCCTTATCCTCTCAAGATGTTCTACTATATGCTTTGGCTTTTCTACGTGACCAAACATCATGGTTGCTGTTGATGTCATACCAAGCTCATGGGCTGTTCTATGGACCTTTTCCCACTCTTCTACACTACATTTACCCGGACTTAAAAAGCTTCTTATCTCTTGGGACAAAATCTCTGCACCACCACCGGGAAGAGAATCAAGGCCAGCCTCTTTTAGCCTCTTCAAAACTTCTTTTATGCTTAACCTTTCCAACTTTGCCAAGTATACTATTTCTGGAGCGGAAAAGGAATGAACCTGAACTTGAGGGAACCTTTCTTTTATTGAGCTTATTAAATCCTCATAATAGCTCAGGGGAAGGTCTGGGTTTAATCCCCCTTGCATAAGCAAGGTTGTACCCCCCCATTCTACAAGCTCCTTTACCTTTTGGAGTATCTCTTCCTTTGATAGTAGATAGCCATCGGGTGATCCTACTTTCCTTTGAAAGGCACAAAACTTACATCCAGCCACGCATACATTGGTATAGTTTACGTTCCTATCTATGACAAAAGTTACAATATTTTCTGGATGCTTCTTTTTCCTTATTTCGTTGGCAAGAAAACCTAAGGTATTAAGGTTTTCCTCAAATAAAGCTATGGCTTCTTCTGGGCTTATCCTTTCACCTTCCAAAATCTTATCGTAGATGTCCGTCTGTATGGCCATATGTATATATTATTTCAGGCACCATACTTAGCAAGCCTAAGAGAATGGGCAAGCATAAGGTTTATAAGTTTTTTGGCTGGGAATATGCCCAGTTCACCCTTTAAACATTCCCTTTCGGTAAATCTCTCGGAGGTTCCACCAAGAACATAGGGAGAATGTAATAAAACAGGTACAGGATGCCAAGAATGACCCTTTAAAACAGAGGGCGTGGAATGGTCTCCAGTGATAACCAATACATCGGGCTTTAGCTCCAATATCTGTGGGAGGTTTTTATCAAACTCTTCTATAACCTTTACCTTACCTTCATAGTTGCCATCCTCTCCGTAGGAGTCTGTTTTCTTTACGTGTAAAAAGAAAAAGTCATAATCCTGCCACACTTCCTTCAAGATTTTTATTTCATCCTCTATGCTCTGACCTTCAAAGTTTATAACCTTCATGCCCACCAAGCTTGCAAGTCCTTTGTACATGGGATAAACAGCTATGGCGCAGGCTTTTAATCCAAATCTTTCTTCAAAACTTTTCATCTTTGGCTTTTGGGAAAATCCCCTAAGAAGCATATAATTGGCCTTTACTTCATCAGAAAGAACCTCTTCAATCCTCTCAAGCAATCTTTGAATAACTTCTGCCACTCTTTGAGAGGCTTCCGTCATTCCAAAAGGTTTTATAGGCTCAAGGCCTTCCTTCTGTGGATCCGTATCACTTATCTTATCGCTACCCTCTGGTAAAGCTTCTGGAAATCTAAGAAGTAAAGCCACCCTATGCTCCATGCCCGGAGCAAAGAAAACCTTTACACCATCTATTTCTTTTATAGCTTGGGAAAGCTTTTGGGTTATCCTCCTATTTTCTTCCGTTGGTATTCTCCCAGCTCTCCTATCCCTTATTATAAGCTTTCCATTTACCCTTTCCGCCGTGGCATAGTTTCCCCTTATGGCTATATCCGTATCCCTTACCTCAAGACCCAAGCCAAGGGCCTCTAATATACCCCTGCCTATCTTGTACTCTATGGGATCATAACCAAATATCGCCAAATGACCTGGACCACTTCCTGGAGTTATTCCATAATCCACGGGAATATGAAGCCCAAGGGCAGATCTTTTGGCCAAGCTATCAAGGTTTGGAGTTTTGGCAAGCTCTAATTCTGTCTTGC
>CALLAD010000093.1 GCA_938002625.1 uncultured Aquificaceae bacterium | reverse complement strand
TACCTTGATCCAGAAGTTAGGGAAGTTTTTGATATTGGATATTATATAATCTCTTCTGGTGGAAAAGGAATTAGGCCATTGCTTACCCTTACTGCCTGTGCAAGCTTGGGTGGAGACGTAGAAAAAGTTTTACCCCTTGCCGTTGGCATAGAATATGTACATATAGCTTCCCTTTTGCATGATGATGTAGTGGATGGAGCTCAGATAAGAAGGGGCAAAAAGAGTGCCAATTTAGTTTTTGGAAATCAGGCATGTGTTCTTACAGGAGATTATATGTATGCCAAAGCTCTTCACTTGTACTCCAAATATGGAAACCTTGAAAGCATAGAAATACTTAGCGATGCTGTTATGAAAATGTCCCAAGGGCAGATTTTAGAGCTAAGAAGCTTAAGCAAGATAATAGATGAAGAGACTTATATAAAGATAATAGATTACAAAACAGGTGCCCTTTTTGGTGCCTGTATGGCAATACCCGCTTTAATGGCTGGTATGGAAAATTACTGGGATTTTTATAAAGCTGGTATATTGGCTGGAAGAGCCTTCCAACTTATAGATGATGCTTTGGACTACTTTGGCAAAGAGGAAAAACTTGGCAAGCCTACTGGTTCTGACCTTGCAGAGGGTAAATGCACCTATCCCTTGATATCTTCCCTTGAAAAACTAACGGAGGAGGAAAGGAATTTATTTTACAAGGGAGAGCATGAAAAGCTGAGGAATTTGGTTATTGAAAAGGGAGGTGTGGAAGAGACGAAAAAAAGGGCACAAAAGGAGCTTGAGAAGGTTTTGGACTTTATACAGGCTTACGATGATGGGCGTATAGAGGAATTGCTTACTAAGCTTGTAAACAGGGAATTTTAAAGGGTTTTTTAGTTATAGATAGCTTCGGTGTGGCCTTTACAGAAAGAGATTAAAATATCTATATGCTTGACTTGGAGCTTATAAGAAAAGATCCAGAATTCGTCAAAGAAAGACTTGCCACAAGGGATGAAGGGCTTAAAGATCTTGTAGATAAAGTGCTTGAGCTTGATAGGGAAAGGAGGGCGATCCTTAAAGAGTTGGAAAGTCTAAGGGCTAATAGGAATATAAAAAGTAAAGAGATAGGCCTTTTGAAAAAAGATGGAAAAGATACATCCTTGCTTGAAGAAGAGGTAAGGAAAATAAGGGAGAATATAGAAAATTATGAAGAAAAGCTAAATTTATTGGAAAGCCAGCTTAGGGATCTTATGCTTAGAATTCCCAATTTACCTCATAAAAGCGTTCCTATTGGAAAGGATGAAAATGAAAATGTGGAAGTTAGAAAATGGGGTAAGCTAAGAGATTTTTCCTTTGAGCCAAAGCCTCATTGGGAAATTGGAGAAAGGCTTGGAATATTTGACTTTGAGAGGGCGGGGAAGCTATCTGGTAGTAGGTTTGTTATTCTAAAGGATTGGGGTGCAAAATTAGAAAGGGCTCTTATAAACTTTATGCTGGACCTTCATTCAAGGAAGGGCTACAGGGAAGTTCTTCCGCCGCATCTTGTAAGACCAGAGGTATTAGTGGGAACTGGGCAGCTTCCAAAGTTTGAAGAGGAGCTGTACTATTGCGAGAGGGATGATCTATATCTCATACCCACGGCGGAGGTGCCCCTTACCAATATTTTTGCAAAGGAAATACTCTCAGAGGAGGACCTTCCCATCTATATGGTATCTTACACACCTTGCTATAGAAGGGAGGCTGGTTCTTATGGAAAGGATGTTAGGGGTATAATCAGACAACACCAGTTTAATAAGGTAGAGCTTGTAAAGATAACAAAGCCAGAGTATTCTTACGAAGAGTTGGAAAGGCTTACCGCCGATGCGGAGGATGTTTTAAGGCTTCTTGAACTTCCCTACAGAGTTGTGCTTTTATGCACGGGAGATCTGGGCTTTGCCAGTGCAAAAACTTACGACATAGAAGTATGGTTTCCTTCTCAGGGTAGATATAGGGAGGTTTCCTCATGCTCCAATTGTGAGGATTTTCAGGCAAGAAGGATGGGTACTAAATATAGAGATTCTCAAGGTAGGCTTCATTTTGTCCATACTTTAAATGGTTCTGGGCTTGCCATAGGTAGAACCTTGGCAGCCATACTGGAAAACTATCAACAAGAAGATGGGTCTGTGATAGTGCCAGAGGCCTTAAGGGATTATGTAAAGGCGGATAGAATCATGCCCGAGTGAGTGGCTTTCTGCATCTCAAACATTAAAACGGAAATACACAATATCTCCATCCTTTATCTCATAATCCTTTCCTTCAAGCCTTACTAAACCAAGCTCCTTGGCTTTAGCAAAAGATCCCACTTTTATATAATCCTCGTAGTTTATAACCTCTGCTGCTATAAAGCCCCTTTCAAAGTCCGAGTGTATTTTACCACCAGCTTGGGGAGCTTTTGTACCCCTTTTAATGGTCCAAGCGCGCGTTTCCTTCTCACCAGCGGTGAAAAAGGTTATGAGGTCTAATAGCTTATAAGCTTCTCTTATTAGTTTATTAAGTCCAGGCTCTTCAAGCCCATAAGATTTTAAAAGCTCTTCTTTTTCTTCCTTTTCCAAGCCTATGAGTTCTTCCTCTATTTTGGCGCATATGAGTACCGCTGGAGCTCCTTCCTCCTTTGCGTATTCAAAAACCCTTTTACTGTATTGGTTTCCTTCGGGAAGGTCTTTTTCTCCAACGTTTGCCACATAAAGCATGGGTTTAATGGTAAGCAGGAAAAGATTCTTCCTTGCATAATCTATAAGGTCTGGATCAAGGTTTTTAATATGTCTCCTTATGGGTTCCATGTTATCAAGTATGGATTTTAAGGTATTTAGAATTTCCAATTCTTCCTTTGCCTTCTTATCGCCTATTCTTGCCATCTTCTCTACTTTTTCTTTTCTTTTTTCCACTGTTTCCAA
>CALLAD010000092.1 GCA_938002625.1 uncultured Aquificaceae bacterium | reverse complement strand
TAATTCCACCCTTCTCCCTTTCCGCTACCCTTGTTTTTCTTATGGTATCCAGTAAAGTGGTTTTTCCGTGGTCAACGTGCCCCATAACCACCACAACAGGGGGCCTTGGTTCTGCCCTTTCTTCTTCTTCTACTAATACCTCTTCTTCCTCCTTTACTTCCTCCTCCGACTTTACTTCCGCCAAAAAGCCAAAGGCTTCTGCCACCTGGAGAGCTACTTCTACTGGCACTGTCTGGTTTATAGTAGCTAATATTCCCCTCTTTAAAAGCTCTGCCATTACTTGATTGGGCGGTAATCTTAAAAGTTCAGCCAATTCTCTAACGGTTACAATCTCTGGTATTTGGACAATTTTAATTTCTTCTTTCTCCTCCTCTCTTTTTTCCTTCTTTATCTGTTGTTCCAGTTTTTTAAGAATTTGCTCTTCTCCCTTGCTTATTTTCTTCTCTTCTTTAATTTTTGGGCTCTTTTCTTCTACCTTTTGTTCTCTTGGTGGTGGAGGGGGTGGGGTGGGTGGTAATAATCTTGGTGGTATGGGTCTTCTTTCTTCCCTTCTTGGAGCCTTTTCCTTTTCAACGGGTTTTTCTTTTCTTACTGTAGGAGCTTCCTTCTGTTGCCTTTGTGGTTTTTGCTCCCTTTGTCTGTAATCCTTTGGCCTTGCCCTTTCCTCTTTTGGCCTTCTTTCTACTTTAATCTCCTCCTGTTTTACTTCAACTTTTATCTCTTCCTCTTTTTGAGCTTCTATTTTTTCTTCCTGTGCTTGGGATACAATCCCATTTTCCTGTATTTCCTTTGGAGGTTGTATGTTATCGTATATTATCTGAAGCTCTTCTTCCTCAAGATATGAAAAGTTACCCTTTTCTATTCCCCATTCTTTTAGTATTTCCCTTATCTTTTTAACGGGCACGCCCAATTCCTTTGCTACATCTTGAACTCTTAATCTTCCCATAGTTTATAATTATAAGCTTTAGAGGTTTTAAATGTTGTCTGTTCTCATTCGTACAAAAAACGAAGAAAAAAACATTGAAAGGGCTATAAAGAGCGTACAGGGCTTAGCGGACGAAATAATAGTGGTAGATTCTGGATCCACCGATAAGACGGTGGAAATTGCAAAGAACTTAGGCGCAAAAGTTTTTTTTAAAGAATGGGAAGGCTATGCAAACCAGTTAAACTATGGTATTTCTCTTTGCTCCCATGAATGGATCCTTGTGCTTGATGCGGACGAGGAACTCTCGGAGGAATTGAGAGAAAGTATTAGAAGGGAGCTAAAGAATCCAAAGTACGAAGTTTACCAGTTATGCAGAAGAACCTATTACCTTGGCAGGTTTTTAAAGCATGGCTGGTATCCCGAATGGAGGATAAGGCTTTTCAAGAAGGGCAAGGTTTTATTTGAAGGTGCACTCCATGAAAAGGCTATCTTTGAAGGCAAAAAGGGAAAGCTAAGGGGTGACCTTTATCACTATTCCTTTAAAAGCTTGGAAGACCATTATCAAAAGACGATAAAATACGCAAAAATAATGGCTCAGGATATGAAAAGCAGGGGGAAAAAATTTAATCTTTTAAACCTTATATTTAATCCCATATGGCATTTTATAAAGGTGTACTTTTTCAAGTTAGGCTTTTTGGACGGTATTAGGGGTTTTTTCATTGCCATGTCTGGAGCCTTTTATGTTTTTCTAAAGTATAAATTTCTTTATGAACTGGAGCTTAAGGAAAAGAAGGAAAAGCTTTGGTAGGTTACAGAGATGTTTTACAGCATTAGAATGAGGGCGGAGTTAAAAGGGGATCATGTATCTGGAGCGGAAAGAATAGTAAGGGCAGAGGAGTTGGATAAGGTATTAAAAGCCCTTTTAAGAAGGCCGAGGGAGTATGATAGGATGAACATAACCATTGAAAAGATTGAAAATCTTTTGTGTATACCAAAGGCCTTGCCCATATATAGCCACGATTTTAAAAGGATAGAAGAAGCCCATGATTTTGCAATTAGTCTTCTTAAAAGGGAAGGTATAAGAGAGGATATAGCCTTGAGAGGATTGGAGCTTTTGAAAAGGGGGCCAAGCCCAAAGGGTGGCAATATGAGGGGAGCGGTGCTTATGGACATAGAAAGCGGAGAAAGACTTGAACCCGATAAAGAAAGGGGAATAAGGACTGTACGCTTTGATTGGAAAAATAGGAATAAAATAAAAGAGCTCTTAAAGGAAAGGGGAATAAAAAGGTTCTATCTTGAACGATTGTTGGATGCCCTTGCCCTTGCTACAAAAAACGTATACTGCGGAGTTATTGCAGAGCTTTGTTGGAGTGATGACCCAGAGTATACCACTGGCTACGTGGCGGGCAGGAATATAGGTTATGTAAGGATAAAGCCAATGAAGGAAGAAGGAAACCCTATTGGGGGGAGGATATACTTTGTAAAAGGGGAAGGTTTAGAAAACCTTATAAATTGCCTTGAGGGCACTCCCTTGCTGATAGAGGATTTGTGACACTTCCTCTAACAAAAACCTATATGCATGGAAGCTTTTGCCCCCAACCTAAAAGGTGATT
>CALLAD010000091.1 GCA_938002625.1 uncultured Aquificaceae bacterium | reverse complement strand
TATCCATGTAGGAGTCTATAAGAGTCCCGTCAAGGTCAAAGAGTATAGCCTTTAGATGCATTCTTGAGATTTAAGATATTCTATATAATCCCTCTCCTTATACTTTTCCTCTTTTACAAACTTTATGCTGCAGGCAAGAGTTTTTGGTGGTTGATAGCCGGGTATGTGAAGGACTATTTTCCCTTCCTTATCATAGAAAAAGATTTGAGGAAAAGAGTTAACCCTTAAAGTTTTTGCAAGCTCTTCTTCTGTGCTTACCTTTTCCTGACCATTTAGTATATATTTAACCTTTGCATTACTTTCGTATAGTACACTGTAAACATCCATACCTTCCAACTGGGAGGAAATATCTTGTCTTTCAAGGTCTTTTCTTAACTGTTTACAGTAAATGCAGCTCTCGCTTTCTACTATAAGCATGGCATGATCATGCTTTGGTGATATATCCTTTATTTCTCCGCTTGCTGGAGTCTTTTTTTGGTTACAGCTTGCCACAAGCATAATAGCAAGCAAGGGGACTATGTACCTTCTCATGTTTTATAATTTTAAGCCTAAATGGAGCTTCTTCAAGTTTTAGAATATACCTTTTTGTTTATCCTTGGTGCAGCCTTGGGCAGTTTTTATAACGTGGTCATATACCGACTGCCAAGAAACATTTCCATAATTTCTCCATCTTCTCATTGTCCTAATTGTGGTCAAAAGATAAAGTGGTACGACAATATACCCATAATATCTTACTTTCTCCTAAAGGGTAAGTGCAGGTATTGTGGTTACTCAATTTCTATCAGATATCCATTGGTAGAGGCCTTTACGGGAATATTGGCGGTTCTTTGTAGATTACTTTTTAACGACCCTTTTCTTTCCTTGCTATACTTTGCTTTCTTTTCTATTCTTTTGATAGCAAGCCTTATAGATTGGGATACTTTTACTCTACCAGATATTTTTACTCTTGGGGGGCTTTTGATGGCTCTTGCAGTTTCTCCCTTTAGGGAAGATATAAGCCTAAGGGAGAGTATACTGGGTGCTTTAATGGGTGGTGGTATTTTTCTCCTCATTTATCTATACTACACAAAGTTAAGGAAAATAGAAGGGCTTGGCTTTGGTGATGTAAAGCTTATGGCTTTTATTGGCTGTGCCTTTGGAGTATGGGGGGTTATCTATGCAATTTTTCTTGGTTCTCTTTTTGGTCTTTTGTATGCCATACCAATTATTGTAAAGAACAGGAGTCTACAATTTGCCCTACCTTATGGGCCCTTTTTGTCTCTTGGGGCTTTTATTGGCATCTTATTAAACTTAAAGGAACGATTTTTCTAATCTCCAATTAAAAATCTCCCTGTATAGTGTAGAATCAATCCTTTTAGCTATATGCCTTTCTTTTGGTACCTCCTCCAACTCCACAAAGTATAAGCAATTGGTAACACATTTGGAAACGCAAGAAGGTAAAAGCCCTTTATCTACCCTTTTATAGCAATAATCACACTTTTCTACCTTCATAGTATTTGGATTGAAGGCAATGGCACCATAGGGACAGGCGATTATGCAAGCCTTACAACCTATGCATCTTAACTCCTCCACGTAGACAATTCCATCTTCCCTCTTTCTCATGGCAGAAGTAGGGCAGGCATAAAGGCATGGAGCAGGATCACAATGGAAGCAGTTCATGGGAAGAAAAAAGGCATCGGGATAGTTACTTATGCCACCTATCCTATGCACCTTCATAGGCCTTATACCAAAGGTCTCTATGCCTTTTTCTTGCTTACATGCCACTTCACAGGAAAGGCAGCCTATACATCTATCAAGGTCTATTAACATAATGGGTCTTTTCATTATTTAAAATTATAAGCATGGAAAAACCTATTGTTGGAATAATAATGGGTAGCATATCCGACTGGGAATGGTTAAAACCCGCCTACGAGATATTAAAAGATTTTGGCATTCCATGCGAGGTAAGGGTTGTTTCGGCACATAGAACACCAGAGCTTATGTACGAGTATGCAAAGACGGCAAGGGAAAGAGGCATTGAAGTTATAATAGCGGGGGCAGGCGGTTCCGCCCATTTACCCGGTATGACGGCAAGCATGACCCTCTTGCCCGTTATAGGTGTACCCATACCCTCAAAGCATCTTTCTGGTGTAGATTCCCTTTATTCCATAGTTCAAATGCCTCCAGGTGTACCTGTTGCAACGGTGGGTATAGGTAATGGAGCCAACGCAGGACTTTTGGCTATAAGGATCCTTTCTATAAAGCATGCGCACCTTTACCAGAAATTAAAAGAGTATGAGGAATCCCTAAAAGAGAAGGTAAGGGATATGAATCAAAAGTTAAGGGAAGAAGTTTTTTAGTATATAACCACCGTCCTATCTTTACCCAGCCTTTTCGCTTTATATAAGGCCTTGTCAGCCCTTTGAATTATACTATCTGCAGTATCTCCTTCTCTATAAACGGCACCACCTACGGATATACTTACCCTTATGCCATTATCAAACTTAAGATTTCTTACCACGTTTCTTATTTTTTCCCCCAACAAATAGGGATCATCAGTTTTTGGTAACAGCAAGAGGAATTCTTCTCCCCCATATCTCCCAAAGATATCGCTTTTTCTTATAACCTTTTTTGTTGCCCCCGCTATTTCCTTTAAAACTAAATCACCCATTAGATGGCCGTAGGTATCGTTCAAGCCTTTAAAGTCGTCAACATCAAACAGCAAGACAGAGAAAATTTCCTTATACCTTTTTGCTTTCTGGATTAAAAACTCAAGACTTTCAAAGAGTACATATCTGTTGTAGATTTTTGTAAGTGGGTCGGTTGTGGCAAGCTTTATATATTTTCTTTCCCTTTTTATATCCTCCGTGATATCCTTTAGAGTTACAAGGGATATATCTTTACCCCCATATTGGGTAACTACAGA
>CALLAD010000090.1 GCA_938002625.1 uncultured Aquificaceae bacterium | reverse complement strand
TCCTCTTTCAATGTTTCTGTGGCGGAGGTAAATCATCAAGACCTTTGGCAAAGGTCAAGCCTTGCTTTTGTATGCGTAGCTGGTGAAAGGGAAATAGCAGAGGATACACTTGTGAAGGTAAGAAGGCTTTTAGAAAAGCATTATCCCGAGTTTTTGTTGGATCTTAAGATGGATTTCTTAAGACTTTAAAAACCCATGCTGGCATAGGAAACTATGGAATCAGTAGGATATTCATAGTAGGTTTTATAGTCAAATAGTTCACCCTTTGTGAAGCCAGCAAGTTTTATCATATGGGAAAAGACAAAGTTTGTGTATTGACCGTCTATGCGTGTAAGGTTTGAATCCCTTTCCAATAAATCAAAGGCTTCTTCGTAATTTAGTTCTTGTAAAAGCTTAAGGTATTCCTCATCCCTAAAAGAAGGATCGTAGCTTTTTAGATCTCCGAACTTTTTACCCACGTGGCTAAGGTCTACGCTGGATATTATAAGCGTATCTTTTAGCTCCTTGTCTATGGTTCGCATAAGGTTTTCTGCCAATTGCCTAAGGAGGCTTTTATCTCCATAAGAGACTATTAAAGCCAATGCGTTGGCTTGTGGAAATAACATTTTTCCATAAAGGCTGGCAAACTCAATGGAATGTTCCATACGATAAGATAAGAGGTCATGGGTAATGTCAAAGTTATAAAAGTTTTGTATTTTTTCCAATAATTTTTTATTTACCTTTAGAACACCAAAGGGTGTTTCCATATCCAAGGGCAAGGCGGAAAAGGGTTTCTCGTGCCAATAGTGAGATACGCCCAATATGATTAGGAGTTTTTTATTATCCTTTAGTCTACCGTAGCCTTCCCAATAGGTTTCTTTTGCTACTCTTATATCCATATGGGGGACCATGATGCCTAAGAGCTCCCTTTTTTCTTTTTCTTCACCCATTAGAAACTTTCTACATTCTTCTGGATCAGAGGGATAAACTTCAAATACATGAGACATTCTTCTAATGCCATCTTTCAAAAGCTTTTCTCTTTCTTCCTTTATAGCCCTTTGGAAGTTTTCGTTATCAAGGAATAGGTGTTTATCTAACAACTCCAAAAAACTTCTAAGCTCTTCATCGGTAATTATATAACCTGTTGCCTTGAGAAAGTCCGCTTTTATATCCAAAAGACTTCTACTACCATCCATTAAAGACATAAGCAAAAGGGCATGATAGGAAACTACCAAGCCATCAGAAAGGTTATAAGGATCGGTAATTAAAAGGTCCTTCCCAAAAGGTTGAACATTTACAGGCCTTATCTTAGGCTTCATCCAAAGATGAATATTTCCTCCTCTACAAATTTACCATCTATAAGCTCCCAGCTCCTGTAAGATACCACCTTGCCCTTGCTTACTGAAAGGATTATATAAGACCAACCCTCAAAGGCTCTTTCTTGATCAAATTGGGATGGTCTATCGGGATGGTCGGGATGTGAGTGGTATACTCCGACAATTTCAAGGCCGAATTCTCTTGCTTTTTTTTCCGCTCTTAGATAATCCTTAGGTGAGATTTCATATCTATCATTTTTCCTGTCTGGGTTTGCATTGGGAGTTTCAAAAGCTCCAAAAACTGTTCTAAGGGAGCCCTCTATTTTTCCCAAGAGTAGTCCGCATGTCTCGTAGGGATAATCTCTCTCTGCTTGGGATATTATCCTTTGTAATGCTAAGTTTCTTATTCTAAGCATGCTTATACCAAAGCGTACTTTAAAAGTAACTCTGCTATCTGTACTGCATTTGTGGCTGCACCTTTTCTTATATTATCGGCAACAACCCATAAAGAAAGCCCAGGCTCAAAAACTATATCTCTTCTTATTCTTCCCACAAATACCTCATCCCTTCCTGCAACATCTATGGGAAGCGGGTATTCTCCATTGTTTGGATTATCCAATACCACAACACCATCAGATTTTCTAAGTATTTCCCTTGCTTCTTCTGGTGAAAGATCTCCCTTTAGTTTTATGCTTATAGCCTCTGAATGGCCGTAAAAGACGGGCACTCTTACGCATGTTGCAGAGACTTTTATTTCTGGATCGTGTAATATTTTTCTTGTTTCATTAAGCATTTTCATTTCTTCCTTTGTATATCTATTTTCCATAAAGA
The DNA here is from genome assembly GCA_938002625.1 of uncultured Aquificaceae bacterium. Classification (GTDB taxonomy): domain Bacteria; phylum Aquificota; class Aquificia; order Aquificales; family Aquificaceae; genus Pampinifervens. The sequence goes on along the minus strand of CALLAD010000090.1, from coordinate 4,074 downwards.
TATCTATTTGGGGAATTACGTTGAAGGCTATTCTTTTTGGAAGGTCCTTAGGTTGGGGCATTTCCTTATCCAAACACCAAGCTTTTGTTTGCTCCATAAGTTCCCTTATTGCTTTTGCACCAGCACCAGAAACCGATTGATAGGTAGAAACCACTATATGGGATATCCCAACGGCATCATATATGGGTTTTAAAGCCACAAGCATCTGTATGGTGGAACAATTGGGATTGGCTATTATGCCCTTGTGATCTTTTACATCCTCTGGATTTACCTCTGGCACCACCAAGGGCACCTCTGGGTCTAACCTCCAAGCGGATGAGTTATCAATAACTACCGCACCATCTTTAGCAAACTTTGGAGCGTATTCTTTGCTTATGGATGATCCAGCGGAAAACAAAGCTATGTCTATTCCAGAAAAGTTATCAATTTTGCTAAGAGCTCTTACTTTTAATTTTTCTCCCTTAAAGGTTAGCTCCAGCCCCTCGGACTTTTCAGAAGCAAACAAAAAAAGCTCATCCGTAGGAAAATCTCTCTCTTCAAGAACCTTTAGAAAAGTCCTTCCAACCTCACCAGTGGCACCTACTATGGCTACCTTGTATCCCATGTGTATAATTATAAAGCTTTGTTGATAAAGGGATAGGGCATTAGTTTCGCTGGTAGTTTCTTTCCCCTTATATCAATTTCCACTTCTAAGCCTTCTTTTCGGTAAGCTAAATCAACAAAACAAAGACCTATTCCCCTCTGAAGGGTAGGAGAAAAGGTACCACTGCTCACATATCCTATTTTGTTGCCCCCATGCAATATATGGTAGCCTTCCCTTGGCACGCCTCTTTTAAGAAGTTCAAAACCGAATAGCTTTTTCTTTATATCCTTCTTTAAAAGCCCTTCTTTACCAATAAAGTCCCTTCCAAGGTCTACATACTTATCCAAGTTTGCTTCAAAGGGTGTAATGTTTTCCGATAGCTCATGACCATATAGGGGTAAGCCAGCCTCTATTCTAAGAACATCCCTTGAACCAAGACCACAAGGTATACAGCTTTTTAATAGCTTTTCAAAAAGGTCAACACCCTTATCAATTTCCGCGTATATTTCAAAACCATCCTCTCCCGTATAACCAGTTCTGGAAATCATTATTCCATCAAGAATTTTAAAATGATAGTACTTTATGTCTTCCACAGGAAAATATACCCCTAAGACTTCCATAGACTTTGGACCTTGAAGAGCAAGCTGAACGGTTTTATCGCTTAAATCTTCCACTTCTATGCCATTTTCCACAAGCCATTTATAAACTTTATTCCTGTTAGCAGCATTTACACAAAGAAAAAAATCCTCTTGAGATAGTCTGTATATAGTAATATCATCCTTAACGCCGCCCTCCTCGTTTAGAAGTAGATTATATTGAACCCTTCCTTGTTTAAGTTTTATAACACTCCTTGAAGTTAAATATTCCAGTTTTTCATATCCTTTCCTTATTAAAAACCTTCCCATATGGGATATGTCAAAAAGACCACATGCATTCCTAACTGCGAGGGTTTCCTCCCTTATAGAAGAGTACTCCACGGGCATATTCCATCCTGCGAAATTGATAAACTTGGCACCAAGCTCTTTATGTATAGGATAAAGAGGTGTTTGCATATTACAATTTTAATGGATGCTTAAAAGGTACATACTTTTTAGCTATCTAAAGGTATTCCTTATAGTACTAATAGCCCTTTTGGGCATCCTTTACTCATATGTCATTGGTGAGGTTCTTATAGTTTTTAAAGAAAAAGATTTAAAGGTACTGCTTTCTTACACAATAAATATGCTACCTAACGTCTTCTTCTACATTAGTGCCTTTGTGTGTGGTATTGCCCTTTTGATTTCTTTCAGGAGACTTTTACAAAGAAAAATAGACCTACTTTCCCAAAGTTTTGGTATTTCTCCCCTTACCTTTTCTCATTACCTAATTCTCTTTTCTCTACTACTTTCTTTCCTAAACTTGGCTGGAAGCTATAGCCTGTACCCCAAAAGCTGGAAAAATCTCCATAGGATAGAAAGAGAGTATAAAAAAGCCAAAGAGGTAGAAAAGGGAATAGTTAGAAATTTGTGGCTTATTGAGGAGAAAAATGGACAAAAGAAGTTCTATCAATTTGCTTTAGTTGAAACTTCCACTGGGAATATTCATGGCTTTTATGGGTTAACCGTGGAAGGAGATTCAATAAAAGAGCTTATAACCGCCGATATAGGCACTTGGAAAGGAGCAGTTGTAAAGCTCAAAGGAGCTCGCGTCAAAAACCTTATAACAGGTGAAGAGGTTGTTGATGACATTAATATTGAGTACATTGATATTTCTCGTATAGAACCTTTAGCGGAAAAGATGGAACATCTCACAATGGACAATTTAATACTTCTTGGTATGCTTGGAGCTAAGATAGGTGTTAATCAAAAGCTATATTACTATGAGGTTTTAAGGAGGGTTTTAAGCTCCTTTTTGAGTTTTTTCCTCCTTACTATATTATGCTGGGTATATCTACGTTGGAGAAGGTTTAAGGTGGCTACCCTCTCCTTAATCATATTTTTCTTTTTCCATTGGTTTTTACTTAATCTAATGAGAATCCTGATAGAAAACACTAACACAGGGTTCTTGCTTATATCCCTTGTTTATGCACCAATACCTTTAATCTTTCTAAAAGGACTTTACGATCTTAGCAAAGGATTCAGGGTCTAAGCTGGCTCCGCCCACTAAAAGGCCGTCAACATCCTTCATTTTTAGGAACTCGGAAGAGTTTTGCGGGTTTACACTTCCACCATACAGAACCCTTGTTTCTCCCCTATGGTTTGGGTTTATGCCAAAAAGAAGCTCTTTAATAAAGGCATGTACAAGCTGGGCATCCTCTGGTGTGGCTGGATTTCCAGTGCCTATTGCCCAGACAGGCTCATAGGCTATATCCAAGCTGTCCGTATAGGCTTCTAAGCCAGAAAGGGCTATTCTAATTTGAGTTTCTACCACTTTGAAAGTCAAACCAGCTTCCCTTTCTTCTATTCTTTCTCCTACGCAGAGTATTGGCCTTATTCCATATTGCAAAGCCGCCGTAAGTTTTTTGTTTATCAATTCATCAGATTCGCCAAATATCCATCTTCTTTCCGAGTGGCCTACTATAACATAGGAAATATCAAATTCTTTTAACATAATCAAGGATATCTCTCCAGTATAGGCTCCTTTTGCTTCATAATGGAAGTTTTGGGCACCAAGCTTTACCCATTTATCCCTTAGAATTTCATTGGCTACACACAAAGAAGTAAAGGGTGGGCATATAAGAATTTCCCTATCTTTTATACCCTCCACCAAGGGTAGAAACTTTTCAAAGTATTCCTTTGTTTGGGAGGGGGTTAAATTCATCTTCCAGTTGGCTGCAATAAGCTTCATTAAAAAAGTATTATAGCATCAATCACCTATGTGTAAGGGCTTCTTCTGTGAAAGAATGATTATATAGTTTGATAAAAGTTCTCTTTAAGTTCTGCAACAAAGTTACAAAGGGTAAATATCAATCTCCCATTAGCCCTTAGGTGTTATACTATATTAGACTATGAGAAAATACGATGTTGTTATAGTTGGTGCTGGCGGAGCAGGGCTCAGGACAGCTATAGAATGTGCAAGGGATCCATCCATAAGGGTAGCCGTTGTTTCTAAGGTTTATCCCACTCGTTCCCACACGGGCGCTGCACAGGGTGGATTAAACGCAGCTTTGGGTAATGTAGCATCTCAAGATAGTCCAGAAGCCCATGCCTTTGATACTATAAAGGGATCAGACTTTTTGGCAGACCAAGAGGCTGTTTATTTTATGTGCAGGGAAGCTCCAGAGGTGGTTTATGAGCTTGACCGCTGGGGTGTGCCCTTTTCAAGAATAGAGGACGGTAGGATTGCCCAAAGACCCTTTGGTGGTGCTTCTTTTCCAAGAACTGTTTATTCCGCCGATAGAACAGGTCATGTGCTTTTACATACTCTTTTTGAACAAGCTTTGGCAAAGGATAACATAGACTTTTTTAACGAGTTCTTTTTGCTGGATATACTCCATAATGGGCAAAGAATAA
>CALLAD010000089.1 GCA_938002625.1 uncultured Aquificaceae bacterium | reverse complement strand
CTCAAGAACTGCGTCTATCACTTCCTCCTTAGACACATACAAGTCTGCGTACATCTTAAGACCGGGGAGTTTTTCACCCGTTTCTTCTATCGTGCCACCCTCTACTATTTCTTTTATAAACTGTTCCCAGCTTATGGGCTTGAACTTGCCCTCTCCACGCTTGCTAGCCCTTTTGAGGGGAGTTATTATCCTGTAGGGGTCGTAGGTATAGTGGGCTATAGACTGTCCCTTTAGACACATTTTAGCATGATGTTTTAGGCTTTCCTCAAGGGGTGTATCCATGGGTAAGGGTTCCCAGTAGTTGTTGGACATACAATAGGGATTTCCATCTACCTTGTAAACCATTCCGTCGTAAACCCTTGCCCTAAAGCCGCACCTTGCATTACAGCCAAGACATAAGCTATGTACTACCTTCATTTTTTCCGCATCTTGCATATCTAAGGGTGCGGCATTGGCGTAGGGGATAAGCTTAAAGGGGCCCTTGACTATATCCTTTAGGGCTGAGCTTCCAAAGGCAAGGAAGCCAACACCCGTGCCAGCTAAAGCTGCGTTTCTTAAAAAGTCTCTCCTTGTTGTAGCCATGTTATACTACCTCCTCTTTATGTGATGCACTCTTCCATCCTGCTATGGAAACAAACAATAAAAACAGGAAAAAGGCCAAGAAATAAAGGGCTATAACCTCGCTTACACCCTCCCTTCCTATGAGCTTTATGTGGGGATAAACTATACCCCTATGTCCTTTATCTATCATCTGTCCTGGTATAACCAAAGTCCATCTAACAGCATAAACAGCTATAAGAGAAACTACGCTTAGGATGGTTATACCGCTTAAGCTTCTATTGAGGGAGCTAAGGCCGCCTATGAACACAAAAAGAAGACCTACAATTTTTACTAAGTAAAAGAAAAAGTTTGCCTTCATTGCCATGCTTATAAGAGACCATTCAGCTGTGTTCCAGTACCATTCAAGGACAAGCTCCAGTAAAAATAAGAGTAAATCAACACCAGCAAAAGCTGCCAGTATGATAGTGGGTACTCTCAAATTATTCACATCAACCTTTTCACCAAGTATATATTGGCCGACTATATACACAAGCATTGCAGCACCTATACCAGAAACCACTGCAGAAGCAAGGAAGACAAGAATAACCATTGGAGTTCCCCACAAGGGTATAGAATGCATGGAACTCAAAAGGAAGCCCACATAGGAGGTAAAGAGCATAGCAAGAGGTACGCTGATAATTCCAAAAAGTTTGACCTTTTTCTCATCCTCCTCTGGATTTATTTCTTTTGCACCAAAAGTCAATACACCCGCTATTTTGCCAAATAAATCACCCTCTTTTGCCCTTTCAACAAAATCTCTTCTTAGAAGGAAGTAGCTCTTCAATAGCATAATAACTAATAACAAATTCCACAGTACAAAGAAAAGAAATATGGGTGAGGCTATGTTGGGATAAAAGGGCACAAAAAGGGCTCTTATGGGCATAGTAAGGTCAAACATTGGTGCCAAGGGAGCAACAAGTAGGAGAGATAAGGCTAAGAAGTGTCCAACTCTTTCCAAATGTTGCAAATTTTTAAAGCCAAATAGGTAAACAAGGGCTGTTATTATCGTTGAACCAGCCACTATACCAGAAAAGAAGGGATAGGTTACTATCAAAACTGTCCACTCTACTATGTGGTTGGGCAAAGTAGGTCCATGGGTTTCTATCATGGCTTACCTCCTTATCTTAATTCCCTGAATTTGTTAGTTTGCATTCTTACATTGTAAGTGTATACCTTGCCATCCGCTGGGTCTGTCCAGATGGCAGGGGAATGCTGATTCTTTGTGGAGCTTCCCGTTCCCACATACATACCTTCTATGGCCTCAAGGCCTATGTAAAACACCCTTGGCTTTGTTCCTTCCTCTGGCTTTAGAACCTGTATGCTGTTGTTGTTTAAAAGCTCCCATATGGGGTCGTTGGGGTCGGACAAGTCTCCAAACTCTCTTGCTTTTGTTGGGCATACCTCCACGCAGGCTGGCTTTAGACCATTGCGGACTCTGTGATCACACCAAGTGCATTTGTTCATAACTACCATAATGGGGTCTATGTACCTAACACCATAGGGGCAGGCTTGTTCACAAAGCCTACAGCCTATGCATCTTTCATACCTTTGAAGCACTAAGCCATCGTTTTCATCCCTGTATGTGGCATGAACGGGACAAACCTTTACACATGGTGGGTTTTCGCAATGATTGCAAAGCTTGGGTACATTAAGGACCTTTACCCTTGTTTCTCCCGTGTTGGGATCTGTGTAACCCACTTCCCACTTTTCTACCCACGTATTGAAAACACCAAGGGGAGTGTTCCTTTCCGCCTTACATGCCGCCACGCAGGCATCACAGCCTATGCACTTTCTAACATCAATCACATAAACAAACCTATGCTTTCCCTTTTGCTCTGGATAGGTCCTTTCCGCCCTGGCACTTTCAAACACGGCACCACTACACGTGGCTACTGCACCAACCGTGAGGGCTTTTAAAAACCCTCTCCTTGATGTCTTACTTTCCTGTGCTGTATTGCCCATAGTTATACCTCCTGGAGTTTCTAACCATATTATAAAGCAAAAAAGATGCCAATTTGGGTAAAAATAAAATTATTGATTATCAATGACTTGAAGCATATGGGGTTTTATTAGTGGTCTATTTTTTAGCAGTTTGTGTTCAAAATTTGAGCAGTTTTTCTCTCAGACTTCTCTTAACTTAGCATTTAGTGTATTTCGGGATATACCGAGTATTTCCGCCACTTTGCTTTTGTTTCCTCCATACCTCTCAAGCAACTTTCTTATAAAAATCCTTTCAAGCTCCTCAAGGGCTGTGGCGAGCTCTTCTTCTTTTTTGGAGGATATATAGGCATCAAGCATATCTGAAAGGGAGAGTTTTTCTGTCTCTTTTATTTCCAGAGGTAAGGTTTCTATTATTCCCACCTTTGTATCAAGAACAGCTTTGTATATCACGTTTTTTAATTCTCTGACGTTTCCAGGCCACGAATATTCAAGGGCTGTCTTAAGAGCCTTTTCGGAGATGCCATTTACCCATAGGCCAAGGTCTTTGTTTGCCATGTTTATAAAAAAGTTTATAAGAGGGGGTATGTCTTCCTTTCTTTCCCTAAGGGGTGGTATGTATATTTCTATCTGGTTCATTCTATGATAAAGATCCTCCCTGAATTTACCCTCGCTTATAAGCTCTTTTAGGTTTTTGTTGGTAGCAAATATAAGCCTTACATCTACCCTTTTTTCCTTTGCTCCGCCCACAGGGTAAAAGGTTTTTCTTTCTACAAAACCGAGCAACTTTGCCTGAAGTTTATAAGGAAGATCTCCTATTTCGTTAAGAAATAAAGTGCCGCCTTCCGCAAGTTCTGCTTTTCCCTTTCTGTCTACCGTTGCTCCCGTGTAAGCACCCTTTACAGAGCCGAAGAGTTCTATTTCAAAAAGATCCCAAGGTATGGAGGGGCAGTTTATTACGACGAAGGGCTTATCCTTTCTGTTGGAGTTTAAATGTATCAATTTAGCTATAAGGTCTTTGCCTACTCCCGTTTCTCCCGTTATAAGAACATTAAGGTCGTTGGTGCTTGCCAATCCAACCTTCTTAAAAACTTCAAACATGGCCGTGGATACACCCACCACCTCATACTCATACTCTTCCCTATAGGTGGTTAAGAATTCTCCGCCCTTGTTTATAGCCCTTTCAATGGTTCTAACTATATCCTCTACATCAAAGGGTTTTCTAAGGATTTCTACTGACCCTAATCTTGAAGCCTTTACAATATTGTCAAAGTCTGTGTAAGCGGTTATAAAAACTACGGGTATATTTATTCCTTTAGATCTTAAGTGGGAAACCACATCCACTCCCGATTGACCCCCGAGCCTAATATCAATTATTAAAACATGGGAAAGGTCAAGATATTTCTCCATACCTTCTGGTGATTCTAAGGCATAGACGGTAAAGCCCCTTTGGGTTAATACCTTCTTTATTGAATAGAGAACTGTAGGATCATCATCTATTAGCAACAATCTTTTTTCCATTACCTATAGGTACCTCCACAGTAAAGCTTGTACCCTCACCCTCTTCCGTTTCCATCTCCAAATGTCCACCAATATCGTATACGTATTTTAATACCAGCGGTAGACCAAGGCCAGTGCCCATACTGCCCTTTGTGGAAAAGAAGGGTTCAAAGATTTTTTCCCTATACTTTGAAGGTATGCCAGAACCATTATCCTCCACCTTTAGTATAACTTTCCCATTGGAACTTTTCAAGTGAACACTTACCACTCCCTTTTCCTCTTCCACCGCCTCCAAAGCGTTCTTTAGAAGGTTATTAAATATAGTATGGAAAGCATGCTTATTGACCATAAAATCAAAATCATCTACATGTGTAATAATCCTTATCCTCTTTGACCTTATTAGGGGTTCATATAGGCTTAGCCAAGAGTTAATTAGTTCCTTAGAGTTGACCAAATCCTCCCGATAAATTCCCGAGGTTGCAAAACTTAGCACATCATCAACTATGCGGTTTATCCTGTTCATAGCAGTTCTAATAACCTTTATATCCTCCTCATCCCAATTGGAAACATCCATTAAAAGCCTTATGGGCAATAGGGCATTCTTTAGCTCGTGGGCTATTCCAGCGCTAAGCTCCCCTAACATATAAAAGACCTCCATTCTTCTGGTTTCTGTTATATCCTTTATGGAAACTACAATAGCATCCTGAAAAGGTGTAAAGCTAACCGCAGCAAAAAGATCGCCATCATGCGTTCTAATTTTTACTCCCTCAGTAAAGCTTTCCTTGGAAAGGAGCTTTCTTCTTATTCTTTTTCTATCCCTTGGATCCTTTATTAAAACAAGCACAGACCTTCCCAAAAGATCGTAATAGGAAAAACCAAGCTTTTCTACTTGTTTACTGGTATAATAGATTTTGCCATCTTCATCAAGTATAAGTACAATATCTTGAAGGCTATTAACCAAGTTTTGATAAAAATCCCTTTCAGAAAGGGAGTTGTTTATCATAGTATTTATTCCAAGCAAGCTTTTATAGGTATACTCGGCAAAAGTATTTATTTCGTCCTTTTCCCAAAATTCAACACGTTCAAGCTTGCCCTTTTCAAATTCCCTTATCATCGTAAGTACGCGCTTAAGCCGTGAGGATATTCTCATGGAAACGAAAAATCCCATGGAAATACCAAACAGGATAAAGATAAAGGTAAGAGTTGCTGAAATAACCTTTAAAGGAAGTATAGAGGCTTCTATCGCCTTATCATCTATCTGATAAACTATGTAACCTATGGGATAGTTATAACTATCTATGGGTAGGTTCTCAAGTTTATCATAGTTGGGCAGATAGGAATTTATTGGATAGTTCACAGGATCTGAATGAGCTATAACAAATCCCAAATTGTTTACAATTGCCACATCTTTTATACCCTTAAGCTTTGAAAGAGCGTCCACTTGCTTAAAAATCATCCAATAATCACCATTAAGAAAAGCACTCCTTATATCATTCTCTCTGGATGCTATCTCTTTTTTTATGGTGTCCCTTATGTATTCCTTTAGTACTTTTTCCAGATGAAAGATCATTAGAGTAGATATGGGTATTGATGTTAAAAGCACTATAAAGACAAAGGAAAGGGAAAGCTTTGTTCCTACACTAAGTCTAAGGAGTTTGTCTATTAACATGGCCGTTAATAAAAGTTATCATGTCCCA
>CALLAD010000088.1 GCA_938002625.1 uncultured Aquificaceae bacterium | reverse complement strand
CTAATATGCCCTATACCTTTTATGCCCGATAAACTTGCATATTGTGGATCTATACCGTACTTTACCGAATGGACTATCCTTAGCATATCTTCATCGGAAAACCTATAAAATCCTTCCCTGTTTATTTCCTTAAGGGTTCTTAAAAGATGAAGGGCATCGGTAGAAAGATAGGAAAATTCTCCGGGTGGATTTTTTATGTTGGAGTACTTGGCCGTTATACCCTCTGCGTAGAAAAGAAATTGATAGGTATTGTCTTCTACACATCTCCTGCCACACGGATATAGCATGCCTTTTACTGACAAAAGATCCTCTTCAAACCTTTCCTTATTCTTTAAAAAGCTAAAGAGACCGTCAAACCTTTTGGTGTATAGTAAAGGTCTTATTGAAGCCATAAGGGGTATATCCATGGTAGTTCTGTTAAGAAATTCCTCAAAGCTTGTGGGCGGTATTCCAGATTTTACGCAGAACATACCCTTTTCTGTCAGTTTATTCCTTCTAATATACCCCCTTTCCCGTAAAAACTCTTCTCCTTTATTTATCTTGCTTTTACTAACTTTCCAAAAGGAGTAAGTGCTTCTGAGATAGGCCTCTGGATTATCTCCCTCATATAAATAGGCTAAAAGGAGAAAAAGTAAAAAGGCATCATCTATTCCTTCTTCCATAATGGCCGTGTTAAGGGGTTTATTTAGAGCCGTACTAAGCTTTTCTTCCAGTTTTTCTTCCTTTATTCCATAAACAAGGATATTAGAATAGCCTATTTCTCTTATCCCAAACCTGCCAGCCCTACCCTCCATTTGAAGGATATCAAGAGTGTCGGGAATGAGTTTAAAATCTTCCCTCTTTTTTATGTGCCTTACCAGTATAACTACCCTATCCGCTGGTAAGTTTACACCATAGGCAAGGGTTTGTGTAGCTATCAAAATCCTTAGCTTACCATCCCTAAAAGCTTTTTCTATTTCTTCCCTTTCCTCTTTTGGTACATCGGCATTGTGAAAAGCTATTTCGGGTTCCCTTGTATCCTCTACATCAAAGGGTAATGTTTGGTTCATAATACCTATTTTTTCCTTACTTGCCAATTGTAAAATTCTCCATCCAGTTTCCTTTTTGGGTACGAATAAAATTAAATTCTCTTCCCTTTGCCTTAGATGAAAAATTGCTGCCAAAAGCCTGCTGGCTATATAATCTTCCTTTTCTTCAATCTTTGTAATGGGGCTAAAACTTGTTAAACTCCTAACTTCCCTAATTAAGGGTACTGGCCTCCAAGAGCTTTCTATTACGAGCTTTGGCCTTATCCATCGGATTAAATCCTCAAGGCCAGGTATAGTTGCCGAAAGGCATAGCATGGGTATATCCTTTTTTATGCTTGTTGTTATTACTTCCTCCAATATCCATCTTTTTGTGATTTGATGAACCTCATCTATAACAAGGGCAGAAAGTCCATTAATCCAAGAAGACTTATTCCTAAAAGCATGGGCAAGGTGCTCATAGGTGCTAAATATTACCCTTGCCCTTGACTCCTTGAAATTTTCAAGGATGGTTTCTCCTGTTCTCATTTCCACTTGATTTGGATAATAGGATTTAAACTCTAAAAACTTTTCCCTTACCAAGGACCTTGTTGGTGCCGTGTATACTATTTTCCCCTTGTAGTTTCTCATAAAGAGATAAGCCAGAAGGCTTTTACCAGAAGAGGTAGGAGAGGCTATAAGGGCGTTTCCTTCCCTATAAAACTTATAAAAGACCGTCTGAAGGGGGTTTAAATAGGGATAAGGTATTTTTTCGTCTACAAAAGAAGCTCTTATTAGCTCCTCTTCTATCGTTTTCCCTTCGCTTCTTAAGAGGTATACAGCTTTTCCACCGGGTGGGTTTAAAGTGTATGAACTTCCCCTTAGTAGGAGTATTCTTAGAGCCTCTCCCATATTTTTTCCATGTTTTTTAACTCTTTATCAAAAAGGAATTGGAGCCTTGGGAGCCTTTTTACTTTTAAGGTTTTCATCAAATTCCTTATTATGAACCCTTCCGCATGCTCCAAAGCCCTTTTGGCTTCTTCTTCCTTACCTTCTTCTAAAGTTGTAAAGTAAACCTTGGCAATGCTCATATCTTGGGAAAGCTCTATGCCCGTTATAACTGCTCCCTCTATTCTTGGATCCTTTATCTCCGTTAAAAGAAGCTTTGCTATTTCCTCTTTTAATTGCTTTGCAAATCTCAGTCTTTTTACGTCCATACCTAATGGTTTTAAATTATAATTAATTCTTAGCCGGAGTGGCGGAACTGGCAGACGCAGGGGATTCAAAATCCCCCGCCCGCAAGGGCGTGCGGGTTCGACTCCCGCCTCCGGCATTAGAAAATGAGAAAGGTAATAGTCTTACTCTCTGGTGGTATGGACAGTGCTACCCTCCTCTGGTTATGTAAAAAGGAATTTCAGGAGGTTTACGCCCTTTCCTTTGATTATGGACAAAGGCATAAAGTAGAATTAAAGTACGCAAAACTCTTAGCCCAAATTGCCAACGTAAAAGAGCACATTATAGTGGAAGTGCCCCATTATAGACTTATGAAAAGCGCCCTTTTGGAAGGAGGGCCAGAAATACCAAAGGGACCCTATGGAGAAAAGATACCAGCCACAAACGTGCCAACAAGAAACCTTGTTTTTCTTGCCATAGCTGCTTCTTTTGCAGATAGCTATGAAATAGAGCATATAGCTATTGGCGTGCATTCCCTTGATTCTCCATACCCCGACTGTAGGGTGGAGTTTATAACCTCTATGGAAGCTGCCATAAATTCCGCATCCGCCTACGTGGCAAAAAGTAAAAGAAGAATCCATATATACGCTCCTTTCCTTGGAATGAGTAAAATAGATATAGCCAAGCTTGGAAAAGATCTTGGTGTCCCCTTTGAAAAAACTTACTCTTGCTATATGGGAACGGAACCTCCCTGCGGAGTTTGTGCCACCTGCCTTCAAAGGGAAGAAGCTTTAAAAAGCCTCGGTATTATGTGAGCTTTAAAAGTATCTCTTCAATCTTTTTTACTGGATTTTCTGCCCTTAGTATGCTCCTTCCCATAACAAGAATATCAGCTCCCATCAAAAGAGCTTCTTCAAGGTTTACAACCCTTTTTTGATCTTGTGCTGGATCACCTTCCAACCTAATACTAGGCACCACGGCAATAAAGCTCTTATTTATTCCCTCCTTTAATGTCTTTACCTCCTGGCCAGAGCATACAACTCCATCCATACCAAGCTCTATGGCTCTTTTTGCAAGGTTCAATACATACTCATCCTTTGTAATGCATAAACCCATACTTTTTAAATCCTCTTCCCCAAGACTTGTAAGGAGGCTAACACCCAAAAGCTTTATTTTTCCCTTTACCTCCACTGCATACCTTAATGCCTGATCGCCAGAAGTTATGTGAATGGTAAGATAATCGGCTCCCAGATCCTTTGCCGATAAAACTCCCTCCTTTACCGTGTTAGGTATATCATGAAACTTCAAATCTAAGAAAAGCTCAAAACCCTTTTCCTTTACCTTGTCTGTAATAGCCCTGTGATAGCTGATGAAAAGCTTATAACCAACTTTAAAAATTAATGGATATCCCCTGAGGGATTCAAGAAGTTCTGTGGCTTGCTTGTAATTGGTATCAAGAGCTACACAGAGCTTAGCCATATAACCTCCTTTTAAAGTTTTCAATAAGTTTAAGACCAGCCTTTTGACTTTTCTCCGGATGGAATTGTACAGCAAATACGTTTTCGTATTCTATGGAAGATACAAAATCAATTCCATAATCGGTAACGGTAAGGATGATATCTTGCCTTTTGGGTACTACATGATAAGAATGGACAAAGTAAAAATACTCACCATCCTTTATGCCATCAAGAAGATGAGAATCCTTCTTTTTCCATAGTTGATTCCATCCTATATGGGGTATTTTAACTTTTGGGGGTAACAGGATTACCTCTCCTTGAAAAAGGCCAAAGCCCTTTGTCTCTCCAAATTCGTAGCTTCTTTCAAAAAGAAGCTGGAGCCCAAGACAAATACCCATAAAGGGTTTCCCCTTTTCAATATGTTCTATTATTTTTCCATAAAGGCCCAAACTTTTTAGGTTTTGTACTGCGTCCTTGAAGGCACCAACACCAGGAAGAACAAGAACTTCCGCATTTTTTATATCTTCCGGCTCGGAGCTTATTTTTACATCAAAACCCACCTTCTCAAAGGCTTTTGATACACTTCTTAGATTTCCCATTCCGTAATCTACTATAAGAGCTTTCAAAGGCCCAAACCTCCAAGAATAAGGGAAATTTCTGCAAGCTTGCCCGTGGTTAAAAGAATTCCAAGAATTGTTAGAAGCACACCACCAACCAATTCCACAAGACCAAAGAACCTACCAAAGCTACGCACAAAGCCTAAAAAAGCCGATAGCAAGCCACCAGCTAAAAGAAAGGGTATTCCAAGACCAAGGGAATAGGCAAATAGAAGGCTTGCACCCTGTATTGCTGTTTGTTGTTGACTGGCATACAAAAGAATGGAACCAAGCACAGGACCTATGCAAGGGCTCCATCCAAAAGCAAAGAGCATACCCACCACAAAGGCTCCAATACCAGAAAGGCCACCCTTGAGCTCCCTCCTCATCTGTCTATAAAGCACCTCATGAAGCCCAAAAAGGTAAAGGAAAGCCACAATAAGAATTATACCCATAAAATCAAAAAGCAAACCTTGAGAAATCACACCGAACAAATATAGGGCAAGTATAAAAGAAGACACGCCCAAAAGCTCCTTAAGGAAGTTAGCCCTTAGCATAACTCCAGCAAAGTGAAGACCAAAAAAAACAACAAGACCACCACCAATTTTGGCTATGTAGCCTTGGTATTCCCTAAGCAATCCCCCAATGGTAGTGGCAGTAGCCCCCATTAAGGTAAAAACTATGGAAAAACCCAATACAAAAAGAAGGGAAGCAAAAAAGGCTTTTTTGCTAAATCCTTTGCTTTCTCTAACCTCTTGCAAGCCTACACCCGATATGTAGGATATATAGCCTGGTATTATGGGCAGTACGCATGGAGAAAGAAAGGATAGTATGCCAGCGGTAAAGGCTACAAAAAGGGATATATCACTCATAATTTCCTCCTTCGTATATAATATAAGGCATGAAGTATGACGTAATTATAGTTGGCGGTGGTGCCAGTGGACTTTCCTGTGCTCTAACCTTGGCTTCCTCAAGGGGTAGGGGTTGGCAGTGGGCGGAAGAAAGAAAATATCTTGTTTTTGATACAGATGAGTCTGATTTAAAAAAGGCCCTTCTCAAAAACGTGCCAGGAGTTGATGCAATAGAAGGTGGAGAACTTCTTAAGAAGACAAGAAAACAAATTGAAGAATGGGGTGGTGTTGATTTTCTTAATGAGAAGGTGGTACGCATAGAGAAAAAGGGAGAGGAATTTGAAGTGGAAAGCGAGTCGGGTAAGGTTTTTGTTGGTGAATATGTGGTTTTAGCAAGTGGATTTCA
>CALLAD010000087.1 GCA_938002625.1 uncultured Aquificaceae bacterium | reverse complement strand
ACATAAAGAATTACTTTTTGGCCTTTCCTTATACCAAGCCTTTTTATCCAAAAATCCTCTTCCCTTTTATCTGGTGAAAAAAGTTCTGTATCTACTCCTCTTTTGAAAAGGCTAAGCTTTCCATAGCTTATGCCCTTGCTTACAAAGAGGTTTCTATAGTACTCGGAAGGTACAAAAAACTTATCGGATATATTACCAAGAAAAACAAAAGCCTTCCATAGAAGGTTATATAAATCGGGATCTCCAGTATATATTTTGGCATAGCTGGGTATATCCGTATGATAGGCAAAGGTTATTCTAAGGCCTAAAATCTTACCTGCAAGCATAGCGAGGAGACCCAAAGGTCCAGGTGTGGCTATATGCACTTGGGTAAAAGAGTTCTTTTCCAACGTGTCCAAAAGATCAAGAAAATTGGGAATACCCATTTTTAATTCTTCATAAAAGGGTGTGGGTATTTCTAATAAGGGCTTTAGGTTTATAAGATTTTCTTCCCTTATGGGAGAGGATGTAGATATCAAAAGGGTAAAGGGGAGGTCTTCTTCTACGGCTATTTGCCTTATTATTTTGGCACTTCTGGCAACACCGTTAATGTGATGGTAGGTATCCGTAACATAGGCCACCTTAGGAGTTTTTGTTTTTATGTATCCAAAGGATTTTCCAAGGTTTATTACCCTTTCTTCCTCTCTTCTTTGGGCATGCTTTAAGAAAGCGGGGAAGCTATGGGCTATTAAGGCCAAGCATAGCTCCCCAAAGGTTTGCGGTGAGGGGCTTTTAAAGAATCTATCCATAGCCAAAGAGGGCAATACTTTTAAAATTTCCTTGATAAGAAATTGCCTATCTACCTTTATACCTAAGAAGTTTTTCAAAAGCAGGCTTATTATAGGGTTGTCAGAGTGCATAAAAATATGATCCATTATAGGCTTTATGTCCGATGGTATTTTGTCCTTATTCCTTAAAAAGTCATAACCCACACGGCTTATCATGTTCAAAAGTCTATGTTCACCAAGCTCTTCCGTTCCTATCTGTGTTTGCCCATTCCATATACCCCTTAGGAATTCTTCCTTGTTATTAGCCCCTTCCACTCCTGTCCATGTTCTGCCAACATCCAAGCCACCATGATCATCGGACCCAGCAGTAAAGCTTATCCTATCCCTTATCCTTTGAGGTTCTACCTTGTGTTTTTCCGCAAGGTAGTATATCTTATCCCAGCCACTGTATTCTTTTGCTATATATTCTTCTATATGTACAACCTTATCACCTCTTGTACCGTTTATAATTTCCCAGTTGTCAAATAGAAGGATTAGTTCTTCCACGAAATTTTTATCCAATGTTGTCCTATTCACGGAATAAAGGGGATGAGCAAGGGAATGGGCAATTTCCTTAGTCTTTAGATATTTAACAAACTCATATACATTCTCTCTTAGTTTTAAGAGATCTTCATGCTCCTTTTCTGTAATACCATAGACGAGCACATGTATATTTCCTCCCTCTGGAAAGCTCACCGTATACTCACAGCTTATAAAAACATCTGGAAGGTGGGCTATTTCAATAACTCCATTTATTGTATTGTGGTCTGTTATGGTTACAAAGGCCATTCCCCTTTCTTTTAATCTTTTGTATATTTCAAGAGGTTCTGCGTAGCTTTCTGGGCAACCTATTAATTTAGTGAACCACCCCCCAGGCAGGTTGGAAGCCTTTGAGTGAAGATGTAGATCTGCTTTTGCTAAATAATTCTTCATAGCTTATCCACCTCCTTTTTTCTTTTATCTTGCTTATTATTCCTTTCCAAAGGTTTATTTTTCTTTGATCCCTTAAATCCGCCATATGTATGGCAAGCCTGAGAATGCTATGCCTTTTGTATAGTCTTTCAAGCTCTGGGATAAGTTTAATACTGAGCCAAGAAATAAGGGGTCTATTGCTAAAGGTAAGGGCTGGGGATTTTATAGAGAGGTTAGAGATTAAATCCTTTATATACCACCTATAGGCTACGCCCTCAAAACCCAAGGAATAGAGTACATCTTCAAGGTGTTTATTCCCTATCCATGCTGGAGGGACAAAAAACTTTGCTTTTAACCCTACGTAGTTTAAAAGCTCAAGGGCAAAGGAAACCTTAGTATAGGTTTCGTAAAGGTCAATCCCGCTAAATTCTCCCTCTCCATCCGTCCAGAGAATATCGCTAACTTTTCTTATTCCCTTGTGGGTATACCCATGCAAAAGGACTTCCTGCTTTAGGCTTTTTATCAAAAGTATAAAGTCTCTATCTTCTGCTATGGAATAAGCTTCCCAAAAATAGGGTACTACCAAAAGGGAAAATTTTTCTATGTTAAGCTCTTCAATAATTTCAAGAGCCTTTAAAAATTCCCTTTTATAGTAAGGAGCAACATCATGTAGTTCTAAAATTGCATAATTCATACCAATAAAATTAAAGGTGGCTTGTTAAGAAATTTTTAAGGTTTGGTTAAGATTTTGTTAAGATGGGGCAAAAGCCCCAAAGAAAGGTAGTTAACTTTAAGGAGCTATCCAATTATCAAGTTGCAAGACCTCTTCCATTTTGGAAGAAACATTTTGGGATATTTTGTAAGCGCAAAACTCTGGCCCGCACATAGAACAGAACTTAGCCGTTTTATATCCTTCTTGTGGTAAAGTCTCATCGTGGTAAGCTCTTGCCGTTTCTGGGTCTATGGCAAGCTCAAATTGTCTGTTCCAATCAAAAGCAAAGCGAGCTTTTGACATTTCAAGATCCCAATCACGAGCACCTGGCCAGTTTTTGGCAACATCGGCGGCATGGGCAGCTATTTTGTAGGCTATTACACCTTGCTTTACATCTTCTATGTTCGGTAATCCAAGGTGTTCTTTTGGTGTCACATAGCATAACATGGAAGCACCATACCAACCAGCCATTGCAGCACCAATAGCTGAAGCTATATGGTCATAACCTGGAGCAACGTCTATAACCAATGGCCCAAGCACATAGAAGGGAGCTTCGTGGCATACCTTTTGCTGGATCTTTATGTTAAACTCTATTTGATCCATAGGTACATGTCCTGGGCCTTCCACCATAACCTGAATATCATGCTTCCATGCCCTTTCTGTTAACTCTCCCAAAACTTTTAGCTCCGCAAGCTGGGCTTCATCGGATGCATCCGCTATAGCTCCTGGCCTTAGACCATCACCAAGGGAGAAGGCTACGTCATATTTTTTGAATATTTCGCATATTTTATCAAAGTGTTCATAGAGTGGGTTTTGCTTTCCATGTTCTATCATCCACTGGGCCATTATGGCACCGCCCCGTGATACTATTCCCATAACCCTATGTTGTACCAAGGGTAAAAATTCCCTGAGTACACCAGCATGAATGGTCATATAAGAAACACCTTGCTGGGCTTGTTCCTCTATAACGTCCAATATAAGGTCTACCGTCATATTTTTTACATTACCCTTTGCCCTTTTAAGGGCCTCGTATATGGGGACAGTTCCTACTGGTACAGTGCTCGCCTTTATAATGGCTTCTCTTGTTTCCCTTATGGCCTCACCCGTGGATAGGTCCATTATGGTATCGGCACCATACTTTATGGCTACCTTTACCTTTTCCACTTCCGTTGGTATATCACTGGCAAGCCCAGAATTGCCTATGTTGGCGTTTACTTTAACTCTTGAATTTATACCAATGCACATGGGCTCAAGGTGAAGATGGTTTATGTTGGCAGGGATTATCATCCTACCCCTTGCCACTTCTTGGCGTACAAATTCGGGATGTAAACCTTCTCTTTTGGCTACATACTTCATTTCTTCCGTTATTATTCCCTGCCTTGCCAGATGCATTTGGCTTTTATTCTTGTAATTTTTTCTTTTTTCTATCCATTCTGATCTTAGCATTCTTAAACCTCCTTTAAGGTAGTTAGTTTTGTTAAATATCTTTCCTTCCATTTACTTTTCAATATGATATTTTTCTGGTTTAGGAGTCAAAATTCTCTTTTTCTACATCA
>CALLAD010000086.1 GCA_938002625.1 uncultured Aquificaceae bacterium | reverse complement strand
GATGGGAAAATCCTAAACTAAGCTCTAAATTATTTCCCTTTACGGCAGCCTTGTATCCCAGTCCAACAACTTCAAGCACTTTGGTAAAACCTTCTGTAACACCCTTTATCATATTCCTAATGAGGGCTGCCGTAGTGCCGTGCATCGCCCTATGAAAAGGGTCATCGCTTGGTCTTTCAACCCTTATGGTATTGTTTTCAATAGAAACCTTCATCTCTGGATGAATCTTCATAGACAACTTGCCCTTTGGGCCTTCTACCTTTAGCTCACCATCTTGTAAGCTCACCTTTACATTTTGGGGTATTTCTATGGGTTTTTTACCTATCCTTGACATGGCTTCACCTCACCATACATAAGCTAATATTTCTCCACCTTTACCAAGCTTGCGGGCTTCGTGGTCTGTTATAATGCCAGCATCCGTTGAAATTATAGCTATACCAAAACCCCTGTTAACATAGGGCATCCTATGTTTTGGTGTGTATATTCTTCTTCCTGGTTTTGAAACTTTTTTGATTTCCGATATTACGTTCTTTTCTTTTTTGGGGTCTATGTATTTTAGGTGGATCCTTAGTTTATACTGGGTACCTTTTCTTTCTTCCTCTATCCTTTCCCAGTCTTTTATATAGCCCTCTTTCTTTAGTAGTTCCAGTATAGCTTCTTTTAACTTAGAAGAGGGCACATCCACATAATCCATACGCCTTTGAATGGCGTTTTTAATAGCCGAAAACATATCCGCTACTGGATCCATCTTTTACCTCCTTACCAACTTGCCTTTCTAACACCAGGTATTTCACCCTTTAAAGCAAGCTCTCTAAAACAAAGCCTGCACATACCAAATTGTCTTATAAAGCCCCTGGGTCTACCACAAATTGGACACCTATTTTTGTGCCTGACTACGTATTTGGGAAAATGCATTACATCCTTAGCCACTTTAGCCTTCCTTGGCATCTTAACCTCCTACGCTCCTTATTGGTAGTCCAAGAAGTGAGAGAAGCCAAAAGGCTTCCTCATCAGTCCTTGCTGTAGTATGGATTATTATGTCCATACCTCTTATGGCATCTATCTTTTCATAATCTATCTCTGGAAAAACTATTTGCTCACTTATACCAAAGGCATAGTTACCCCTTCCATCAAAAGACTTTGGATTTAGTCCCTTGAAGTCTTTTACCCTTGGTAGGGCCACAGATATGAGCTTATCCAAAAAGTCCCACATTCTTTCTTTTCTAAGGGTTACCTTTAAACCCACTGGCATGCCCTTCCTTAGCCTAAAACCTGCTTCCGACTTTTTAGCCCTTCTTACCGATGGATGTTGTCCCGTTATAGCCTTTAGGTCTTCCATTGCACGCTCAAGCTGTTTTATATCACCCACTGCTTCACCAACACCCATATTAACCACTATTTTGACTATCTTGGGAACTTCCATAGGATTTTTATAACCAAAGCGATTTATAAGTTGGGGCACTACTTCTTCTTTGTACTTGGTGTAAAGCCTTGGCACATATTTTGTTTCTACGCTCATCTTTTAACCCTCGCTTTTTCTCTTATGAGGTCTATGTTTTCATTGCATTTCTTACAATATCTATACTTTCTTATGCTATCTCCCTCAAAAACTACCCTTATTCCCACTCTTGTTGGTTTTTGGCATTTTGGACAAAGGAGCATTACATTGCTTATATGGATTGGAGCTTCTATCTCGTATATTCCACCTTCTCTGACGTTGGGAATTTCTTTTACGTGTTTCTTTACAAGGTTTACATTCTTTACGACTACCCTGTTTTCGTCCCTCAAAACCTTTATAACCTCTCCAGTTTTGCCCTTCTCTCTTCCTCTCATTACTATTACTGTATCTCCCTTCTTTATCCTCTGAGCCATTACACTACCTCCGGTGCCAAAGATGCCAGCTTGGTAAAGCCTCTGTTCCTAACCTCTCTTGCAATTGGTCCAAGTATACGTGTACCTAAGGGCTCTCCATACTGATTGAGTAGCACAACTGCATTATCATCAAACTTTATGTAGCTACCATCTGGGCGTCTTACTTCCTTTTTAGTCCTTACTACAACAGCTCTGTAAACTTTCCCTTTCTTTGCAGGGCTATTGGGAGCTGCATCCTTCACAGTAACGGTAACCACATCGCCCACGGTAGCATAATCCCGTGGTGCGTAGGGTATACCTATTATCTGTACCCTTTTGGCACCCGAATTGTCCGCTACATTAGCATATCCTTGTCTTGGTATCATGGCTATTCACCTCTAAACAAGCTAAAAATTTTATCACATTAAAGCATCCATGTAAAGCCCGAAAACACCCTTTAATGGAGTGTTTAATTATAAATCATCCTACAAGCCATTGTCAAGCACTTTAGGAGAGTGTTCCAAAAATAGCCTGAGAACTCCAAAATATAACCAGGTAAGAGAAAACAAAAATTCAACCAAGCTAAGCAAACCAGCCATATTCCACAGGATATATGACCCTCAGGGTGTTCCAAAAATATAGCCTATGTTTATCCATAGGCTACGCCCCTGTCCCCTGCAACAGGAGCTGTGCCCATAAAGGGTCTCCCCACTTATACCGAAGAAGTATTTTCTTCAGGGTAGAGACATCCCTTAG
>CALLAD010000085.1 GCA_938002625.1 uncultured Aquificaceae bacterium | reverse complement strand
CTGGATCTCCAAAGTGCTTACTCTTTCCACCCTTGACCTCCACAAAAACCAAGGTATTCCCATCAAGGGCTATTATGTCTATTTCTCCTCCTCTACAATGATAGTTCCTTTTTATTAGCTTGTAGCCTAAGCTTTCTAAATATCTGGCGGCTATTTCTTCAAATTCTTTGCCCTTACTCAAGGCTTTCTAAAAGCTCCTCTGGTGTTACTACGGCTGTTCCAAGCTTACCCACCACTATACCAGCGCACAGGTTGGCCAATTCACAAGCTATATCCCAATCCCATCCAGCAAGGATGCAAGCTGTAAGGACTGCTACCACCGTATCCCCAGCCCCAGAAACATCGTAAACTTGCTTGGCCTTTGCTGGAAATACTTTAAAATCCTTATCAAAAAGGGCTATGCCCCTTGGTCCCAAAGTTATGGCAAGGCTTTGTAAACTCAACTCCCTTTTTAATCTCCATCCAAGAGCTCGAAGACCTTCCTCTTGGTTTATCATGCCTTTTGCTTCCTTCTCGTTGGGTGTCATCAGGCTTGCACCAAAATAAAGGCTTTTATTTTGCGGTCTTGGGTCCACGGAGAAAAAGCTTTTCTTTTCCCTTATTCTTTCCATAAGCCTTCTGTTTATTACCCCTTTTGCATAATCGGATACTATGTAACCATCCACTGGTATATCAAGTTTTTCCAATACCTTTTCAAGGGTATTGCCCTCTATGGGTTCTCTACTCTCGTAATCTATTCTGAGAAGCTGTTGGGATAGTGCCACTATGCGAGTTTTTTCTGTTGTAGGCCTTTTTGGATCCTCTACTGTTAAATCCCCTATTTTAGCCTCTTTCAATAGCCCCCTTATAATATGCCTGCCATAATCTTGACCCACCACACCAACGAGAAAGGTCTTAATTCCAAGGGCAGAGAGATTATGGGCTACATTGGCAGAACCACCAAGCCTAAACTCCTCTCTTTCAACCTCCACTATGGGAACGGGTGCCTCTGGAGATATCCTCTCTACTTTACCAAATACGTACCTGTCAAGGATTATATCCCCAACTACGAGAATTTTTAATTTTTTAAAGCTTTCCAGTATGTTTAAGACTATACCCTTATCAAGGCTCATTTATTATATCCACCTCTTCTCCTTCTTCTATAAAGGCTGAGTGTAGCTCTCTTACCGCAAGCTCTCCATACTTATCCTCTATAAGGCAGGATATTTTTATCTCCGAGGTGGATATGGCCATTATGTTTATATTATTTTTGTACAACACTTCAAACATTTTGGCGGCAGTTCCATAGGAGCTTCTCATTCCTATACCTACCACAGAAACCTTTGCAATACGATCATCCCTTACAACTTCTTGAGCCCCTATCTCTGGAGCTATCCTTTTTAATATCTCCTCTGCCTTTGGAGCATCTGCCTTGTTTACCGTAAAGGACATATCCGTATATCCCTGATGGGATACATTCTGAACTATCATATCTACCACTATATGGGCATCACCAAGGGCTTTAAAGATTCTATAGGCTATACCAGGCTTGTCGGGAACTCTTACCACTGTAATCCTTGATTCATTTCTTTCAAGGGTTATAGCTCTTACTACGCTTTTTTCCATGACTTCCTCCTCTGGTACTATCCAAGTACCTTCACTATCACTAAAAGAACTTCTAACATGAATTCTTACATTGTATTTCATGGCAAATTCTATGCTTCTTGCTTGCATAACCTTGGCACCAAGGGAGGCCATCTCCAGCATCTCTTCATAGGATATAAGGGGTATTTTCTTGGCATTGGGAACTATTCTTGGGTCTGCGGTAAATACTCCTTCCACGTCCGTGTATATTTCACAATCGCCGCCAAGGGCGTAAGCCAGAGCAACAGCCGATAAATCGGATCCACCCCTTCCAAGAGTGGTAATTTCCCAACTTTCCGAAACACCCTGAAATCCTGCGATTACTGGTGTATATCCCTCTTTTAAAAGATTTTTTATCCTCTGAACTCCTATTTTTTTTATCCTTGCCTTTGTATGAACCTCATCGGTAATTATGGGAACCTGCCAACCGCATAAGCTTACGGCTGGAACTCCCAACTTTTGAAGGGTCATGGCAAAAAGGGCTATGGCTTGCTGCTCTCCCGTTGAAATAAGCATGTCTAATTCCCTTTCTGGAGGTATTGGATCCACTTCCTTGGCAAGGTTTATAAGCCTATCTGTCTCACCAGCCATTGCAGAAGATACAACAACTACCCTATAGCCCTCTTTTAGCTTTTCTATTACCCTTTTTGAAGCGTTTTGTATCCTTTCTAAGTTTGCAACAGAAGTGCCACCAAATTTGACTACTAAAATTTTCATCTTTACTATTTTACTATTTTAAGCTATATTTAGTTATTTAGTGCTGGAGGTGCGCTTATGAGAGAGCCTCTTTTTGAATCAAAAGATCACAAGGTAGTATTCTTTGAAGAACTTACACCAGCAAGTGCAGTACAATCAAATCAAGTGCTTATAATCCATAAAGATGAAGGTATGCTTCTTGATCCAGGTGGGCATAAGGTTTTCTCCAAGCTTCTATCCAAAATATCTTTGTATATACCACCAGATCGGATAAAGTACATATTCTTATCCCATCAAGATCCAGACATAGTTGCTTCTATAAACGGGTGGCTTATGACCACAAAAGCCCAAGCTTACATTTCTAAACTTTGGATGAGATTCCTTCCTCACTTTGGCTTGGATTCCCAGCTTGAGGGTAGGATTAAGCCCATATACGACAATGGCACTGTTATTACCCTTGGCGAGGATTGTAAAATCTATATACTTCCCGCTCACTTTTTACACTCAGAAGGCAACTTCCAAGTTTACGACCCATGCTCCAAAATCCTATTTTCTGGAGACCTTGGAGCCTCCTTAGGTCAGGACTACTTCTTTGTTGAGGACTTTGATAAGCACATAAAGTACATGGAAGGCTTTCACAGAAGATATATGGTAAGCAATAAGGTTCTTAGGTTTTGGGCAAACATGGTAAGGCAGTTGGATATTGAAATGATAGTTCCACAACACGGAGCCATATTCAAAGGAAAGGATATGGTAAACAGGTTTATAGAGTGGGTGGAAAACCTTGAAGTTGGCGTAGATCTTTTAACGCAGGACTTTTATAGAGTACCCCAAGGATAAAAAAATACGTAATGGCCGTATCTTAGGTAAGGGCAGAAAAAAGCTTTAAATTTCCATTCCTTAAGGCTTTGCCTTTTTTATTCTTTTCTTTTATGCTAAGGTAAAATGAGGGACTTTGTCCATTTACACCTTCATACTCAGTACTCTCTCCTTGATGGTGCCATAAAGATTAAGGATTTGGTAAAAAGGGCATCGGAGCTTGGTTACAAGGGAGTAGCAATAACAGACCATGGCAACCTGTTTGGCATTCTTGATTTCTATAAAGAAATGAAAAAGGCCGGAATAAAGCCCATCTTGGGTATGGAAGCTTACTTTACCACTGGATCCCGCCTTGATCGTAAAGGTAAAGCCACGGAGGATAACATAACGGATAGATACAACCACCATCTGATACTTATAGCAAAGAATGACAAGGGCTTGAAAAATCTTATGAAGCTATCCACCCTTTCCTATAAAGAGGGCTTTTATTACAAGCCTCGTATAGATTATGAGCTTTTAAGTAATTACAGCGAGGGTCTTATAGCCATAACCGCATGCCTAAAGGGTGTGCCCACCTATTACGCAAGCATTGGAGAGGAAGAAAAGGCAGAAGAATGGGTTAAAAAATTCCTTGATCTCTTTGGAGATGACCTTTATCTGGAAATCCAGTCTAATTCCCTACCAGAGCAAGAAAGGGCTAACAGGGTTCTTATAGATATTGCCAAAAGGCTTAGAGTTAAACTTGTTGCCACCAACGATTCCCACTATTTGATGCCAGAGGATAGGCTTGCCCATCAAGTTCTTATGGCTATACAGATGAAAAAGACCCTTTTGGAAATTCAACAGAGCAATAGTTTAAAGTGTGTAAACGAAGGCTTACACTTTGCCAGCCCAGAGGAAGTTTGGGAAAAGTTTAAAGGTAAGTTTGAAGGGTGGGAAAAGGCTTTACTTAACACCCTTGAAGTTATGGAAAAGACGGCAGAAAGCTTTCAACTTTTGGAATCTGAAGGCTACCTAATGCCCCACTTTCCCACAGAAGGCTCAAGCCTTAAAGACTTTTTAAGGGAGCTTTCCATAAAGGGACTAAAGCAAAGAATACAGCAAGGTTTGGCAAAGGATACAAAAGAATACTGGGAAAGGTTAGAGTTTGAGCTTGATGTGGTTTCCAATATGGGCTTTGAGGGTTATTTCCTTATAGTGCAGGACTTTATAAACTGGGCAAAATCCCAAGGAATTCCCGTGGGGCCAGGTAGAGGTTCTGCGGCTGGTTCTTTGCTTGCCTTTGCCCTTGGAATAACTGACGTAGACCCTATAAAACATGGGCTTTTGTTTGAAAGATTTCTAAACCCAGAAAGAATATCCATGCCCGATATAGACGTAGACTTCTGCATGGAAAACAGGGACAGAGTTATAGAGTATGTAAAGGAAAAGTATGGAGCGGAAAAGGTAGCCCAGATAATCACCTATAACGTGATGAAGGCGAGGCAAACCCTAAGGGACACGGCAAGAGCCCTCGGAATACCCTATCAAAGGGCGGATACCTTGGCCAAGCTTATACCCCAAGGGGATGTACAGGGTACATGGCTTAACCTTGAGGAAATGTACTTGGTACCCATAGAAGAGCTCCTTGAAAAGTATGGAAGGCATAGAGTAGATATAGAGGAGAAGGTAGGGAAATTTCGCAAGCTTTGTGAAGAAAGCCCAGAGATTAAAAGCCTTGTGGAGATCGCTTTAAAGCTTGAAGGTCTTACAAGACATACATCTTTGCATGCTGCTGGAGTAGTTATAGCACCAAAAGCCTTGGAAGACCTTCTACCCCTTTACTACGATAAGGAAGCTACACCAGCAACCCAGTTTGATATGGTAAAGCTTGAGGAAATGGGCTTTATAAAGATGGACTTCTTGGGTCTAAAAACCCTTACTGAAATACAAAAAATAAGGGAAATGGTAAAAGAAAGACATGGTGTAGATATAGACCTTCTTAGAATTCCCCTTGACGATGAAAAAGTTTATGAGCTCTTAAGGGAAGGAAATACTACAGGAGTTTTCCAGCTTGAAAGCTTAGGCATGAAAAACCTCCTCAAAAGGTTAGAGCCCGATAGCTTTGATGATATAGTAGCAGTGCTTGCCCTTTATAGGCCTGGGCCACTAAAGAGCGGTCTTGTGGATAGCTACATAAACAGAAAGCACGGAAAAGAGCCTATAGAATATCCTTTTCCAGAACTTGAGCCCATACTAAGGGAAACCTACGGCGTATGGGTATACCAAGAGCAAATAATGAAAGCAAGTCAGGTGCTTGCAGGCTTTACACCTGGAGAAGCCGATACCCTTCGTAAAGCCATAGGAAAGAAAAAGGCAGACCTTATGGCGCAGATGAAGGAAAAATTCATAAAAGGTGCAGTGGAAAGGGGCTATGACCAGAAAAAGATAGAGGACCTTTGGCAAGACATAGAAAAGTTCGCGAGTTATTCCTTTAATAAATCTCACTCGGTGGCTTATGGCTACCTTTCTTACTGGACCGCTTACTTAAAAGCATACTACCCAGAAGAATTTTATTGCGTAAAGCTGTCTACGGAAAAGAGCGATAAGAAATTTATAAGCCTTTTAAAGGATGCCAAAAGGGAGGGCTTTAGAATACTTCCACCAGACATTAATAAAAGCCATGTTGATTTTAAAATAGAGGATAAAAAGAGCATAAGGTTTGGCCTTGCACGCATAAAGGGAGTGGGGGAAGAGACGGCAAGGATTATAGTGGAAAGCAGAAAAAGACCATGGACTTCCTTAGGAGATTTTGTAAGGAGCGTAGATAACAGGAAAGTTAACAAAAAGACCCTTGAAGCTCTTATAAAGGCAGGAGCCTTTGACTTTTGCGGAGAGGAAAGGTCGGTGATGCTAAGTAGATTAGAAAAGGGTTCATCCATCTTTATGAAGGGCTTGTTTGGGGAAAAGGAAGAAGTAAAGGAAAAGGACAATAAGTCCAAGTATGAAAAAGAAGTTCTTGGCTTTTTCATTTCTTCCCACCCGCTGGATCCTTACGAAAAGCTTTTGAAAAATAAAGTTTCTTACCTTGAAATAATAGATGATATAGAAGATGGCATTTACACCTTTGCTGGAGTTATAAGCGACCTTAGAATAAAGAAGACCCAAAAGGGATCCTCCTATGCCCTTTTCAATTTACTGGATAAAACAGGAATGGCAGAAGTTATGGTATTTCCAGACATACTGGAGCAAAACAAAGACTTAATAAAAGAGGATCAGGTTATAGTGGGAAGGTTTGAAGTGGACAAGGATGAAGAGACGGAAGACATAAAGCTTTTACTTAAAGAAGCATATACACCAGAAGAGTTCTTAAGGAGCGAAAACATGAGTATAAGATTGGTATTTTTGAAAGAATTGGATGATCAAGTCTTAGAGAGGTTAAAGGCCATAATAGAAGAATGCAGGGAGGATGAAGGTAAGGAGCTAATTCTTGACCTTAGAATAAACGGATATAGGACTTTACTTCATGCAGACCCAAGAATAAGGGTAGGGATGGAAGTATTAAAGTTTAAAGAAGAGCTTGAGAGAATGGGTATAAGGCTGGAGGTTTCTTAAAAAAGGGGGGCATTGCCCCCTTAATTATTTCCTTTTCAAGTTCTAAATCCAACGGCAAAGCCCGCCGCAAAGCTACCAGCAAAAGCAAGCTTTCTTATTAGACCATGCACAAAGGCTCCAAAACCTTCTAACATGCCCTTAGAAAGGGCAAAGAGATTTTCCCAGTTTACCTGTATTATCCCCTTACTGGAAAGCCACATAAGGGATATGATATATAAGCCCATAAGGAGCATAAAAAAGTTTAGCACCCGCCTTATGGCAAAGCCAACAACAAAGCCAGCAAATCCAGCATATCCCATATCCAAGAGGAAATCCCAACTCATTGATATCTAAATATACTCGGATTTAGGATATCTGGGTAGTTGTTTTTCATTTCGTAGTCAAAGAGCTGTTTCCTTATTTTCTGTAAGTCCGATTTATTGGGTTTAAAGGGATAGCTTCTTATATCCTTTACGGAGCTATCTCCAAAGGGTCTGTTGCATGCCACCTCTTGAGTTTTGCCCCTGCACCCAGAAGTCATAAAGGGTCTTCCGCTCCAAAAGATTTCTTCAAAGGTGTCCTTATCTATGCCAAAATCTATTACCTGACCCTTTTCGTTAAATTTCATGTCCTCGTACCTTGATAGCCCGTTGTCTATTAGATACCTTGCAAATTGCACCCTTCTATACTGTGGCGCTGGGCATGGTTTTTCCCTTTCCATCATAGAACCCTCCTCTGGCCAGAAGGAAAATAGATGAGTTCTTGCTCCCATATCCCTTACCCTTTGTATGGTCTCTATCATCTCTTGTTCACTTTCTCCAAGACCTACCACAAGATGGCAGCCTGCGTATCCATCTCCCATAACGTGGCATGCCCACTCAAGCACTTGCCAGAAGGTTTCCCACTTGTGGGGGCTGTTCATAGGTTTTCCCCTTAATTTTTCAAAAACTTCCTTTGATCCGCAGTCTATGGCAACGGTTACCGTATCGGCACCAAGCTTTTTGTAATCCTCTATATCCTCGTAGGTTGTACCCGTGGCGTTTATAAGAAGGGAAACAAAGATTTTATCTCCAAGCTCGGAAATTACCCTTTTTAGCACATACTTGGTATCCCTTATAGCTTTTGGGTGGGTTATTTGGGCTATGCATAACCTCTCTACATGCCCTACTGCCTTTGTTCTCTCTATTATTTCATCAAGCTTTACCGTAGGCCACTCTACCCTTATAAAGTTCTTTTTAGAATACTCCATATCCCTCGCCTTCTGAAGACCGCAATAGGCACAGGTAGCATGACATCCAGAGGGATAGGTTAGAAGGGTATTTATACAGCTAAGCC
The DNA here is from genome assembly GCA_938002625.1 of uncultured Aquificaceae bacterium. Lineage (GTDB taxonomy): Bacteria > Aquificota > Aquificia > Aquificales > Aquificaceae > Pampinifervens. Next base: position 319 of record CALLAD010000085.1, on the reverse strand, counting down.
TTGCATTCCTATAAAATTGCCCAGGCACTATGCCAAGGGTCATGGCTGCTGCCATGCTTATCTGAAGGTACTCAGGGCTTTCCTTTTGCTCTGTTAGTCTTTCAAGAACAAGTCTATCCATCTTAACACCTCCAGTAGCTTATTATATTCCCACATTTTTGAGAGTTTTTAAAAAATTCTTATAGTCTTATAAGTTTATCTTTTCTGTCTTCTTTCCATTATTATACGAGCTACCTCCGCTGCCTTTTGGGGATCCATAGCCTCAAGTATGGCAGATGCTTGCCTTTCCTTTAAACCGAGTAATATCTCCGCAGCCAGT
>CALLAD010000084.1 GCA_938002625.1 uncultured Aquificaceae bacterium | reverse complement strand
GTGGATGAATATCAAAAACAACTTGACCAAATTAACAAAAAGCTTGAAGATTTGAAAAAGCAAATAGAAAGTAAGGGAATTGCCCCAAATGTTAGAGAACAGAGGATAAGAGAATATCAAAAAGTAGAAGCAGAGGGCATGGAGCTTCAGCAGAAGGCACAAAGGGAACTATTGGAAATAAAGAATAAAATGGAGCAGGAAATAATAGATAAAGTTAGACAAATTGCCGAGGATATATCCAAAAGGCAAGGGTTCACTGGTGTTTTGGACTGCTCCGCCTTTGTATACATGTCCCCAGAGATTGACATAACAAAAGAAGTAATACAGAGATTAGACCAACAAAAATGAAGCTTGGTGAAATAGCAGAGCTTATAGAGGGAGAACTTTTTGGTGATGGAAATTTTGAGGTTTTCTCTATATCCTCCATAGAAAAGCCCAAAAATAGGAGCCTTGTATTCTGTCAGGAGATAAAAGATTTAGAAAGGCTAAGGGCTTTAGATGTTGCCATAGTTGTTTCAGAAAAGGTAGATTTTCCCAATTATATAAAGGTAAAAAACGTAAGGCTTGCCCTTGCAAAATACTTGCAAAGCCAATATCCCGAGAGGCATCCAACAGGTATATGTGAGAAGGCATACATAGAGGAAGGTGTGCAGATAGGCAAAGATGTGTACATAGGGCCTTTTGTCTACATAGGTAAGAATGCCATAATTGAAGACGGTGTAAAGATATATCCCTTTTGCTATATAGGAGAGGGTGTTAAGGTCGGGAAAAACAGTATTCTTTTTAGTGGAGTGCATATATATCCAAATTGTCAAATAGGAGAAGGTGTTAGAATACATAGTGGCTCCGTCATAGGTGGTGATGGTTTTGGGTATTATGTAGGCGAGGAAGGTATTATAAAACTAAACCATATAGGCAAAGTAGTTATAGAGGATTTTGTGGAAATAGGTGCCAATACATGTATAGATAGGGCTTTGATAGATGAAACAAGGATAGGTAAGCATACAAAAATAGACAATCTCGTACAGATAGGGCACAATTGTTATGTTGGTGAGGAAAACCTTATAGTTTCCCAAGTGGGCTTATCTGGTAGCGTGAAAACAGGTAGAAGGGTTATTTTAGCTGGTCAAGTTGGTGTTGCCGATCATGTAGAAATAGGGGATAAAGCTATAGTTTCTGCAAAGGCTGGCGTATCAAAAGACCTTGAGGGTGGGAAGGTGTATGGAGGAGGTATTCCCGCCATGGAATGGTCAAAGTGGAAAAGACTGTATGCATATATTACAAGAATTCCAGAGCTTTTCAAGGAGAAAAGGCATGAAAATAAGAATAGCCCATAGTCCCGATTCTGACGATGCTTTCATGTTCTACGCCATTACCGCTGGAAGGATAGATACAGAAGGCCTACAAATAGAGCATGTATTGGCAGATATTGAAACCCTTAACAGAGAAGCCCTAAAAGGAACCTACGAAGTATCCGCTATATCCTTTCATGCCTATCCCTATGTAGCGGATAAATACTTAGTCTTGCCAAGTGGTGGCAGTGTAGGAGAAGGCTATGGTCCTATTGTAGTATCCAAAGAAGAGCTTGATACAATAAAGGGCAAAAGGGTAGCCATACCAGGAAAGCTTACAACCGCTTATCTTGTTTTAAAGCTCTTTGAGGAAGACTTTGAAGAAATCCTTATGCCCTTTGATGAAATACTAAAGGCAGTGGAAGAAGGAAAAGTAGATGCTGGTCTTGTTATTCACGAAGGGCAGCTTTCCTATCAGGACAAAGGACTAAAAAAGTTTATAGACCTTGGAAAATGGTGGCAAGAAAAAACAGGATTACCTTTACCCCTTGGGTGTAATGTTGTAAGAAAAGACCTTGGAATACAAACTATAAGAAAAATAGAAAGGCTTATGAAGGAAAGCATTAAGTATGCCCTTGAGCATAAGGAAGAAGCTCTTGAGTTCGCGAGGAAATATGCAAGGGATATAAGGGAAGACAAGGAGAGAACAGATAAATTTGTAAGTATGTATGTAAATGAGAGAACCTTAGATTATGGTGAGGATGGCAGGCAAGCGGTAAAACTTCTCATACAACTTGGCATAGAAAAGGGTATAATTAAAGGTGATATGCCTCATACTATTTTTAGTGATGAGGTGGTAAGCTAATGGCTATGCTATCGGAAGAACTCCTACAGAAGCTTAAGGAACATGCAGAATACTTTCCAAGAAAAGAGCAAGCAATACTTCTTTGTCTTCATGAAGTACAGGACTATTATGGACACATACCAACCTTTGCCCTTGAAGAGGTAGCAAAGCTTTTAGAAGTTCCCCTCAGCCATGTGGAGAACGTAGTATCCTTCTATGATATGTTTGATAGGGGAGAACCAGCAAAGCATAGAATAAGGGTATGTGTAAGCATAGTTTGCAACCTTATGAATTCTTCTCAGGTACTAAAGGCACTAAAAGAAATCTTAGGGACATCCTTAGGTGAAACCACAAAGGATGGTAGGTTTAAACTTATTGGTGTACAGTGCATAGGAGCATGCTCGGAAGCTCCATGCTTTATGATAGATAATGACACATACAAGTTTGAATCAAAGGAGAAGCTTCATGAGATCCTATCCAATTACACCTAATATATACGCAGAAACAACCCTTAACCTGCTTCTCAAAAGGGCAAA
>CALLAD010000083.1 GCA_938002625.1 uncultured Aquificaceae bacterium | reverse complement strand
CCTAATGTCTGCGGGATCTGTCACCAACCTACCAGCTCTAAATCCCCTTCCAGATTTAGCAAGAGGAGCTACTCTCTTCCAATCACCCTTCTCCATAATTACATTCCAATCTCCATTAAAGTAAGAAGGGTATTTAATATTGGCTTTTTCAATAGCTTCTACTTTCTTAGAAATCTCTGGTGGTAAATTGTCCCTGTATTTGCTGCACATGGATTGGGAATAATCCTGAGCCAAACCCAAATTCACACCAGGATAGCCGGGCACGGATGCAAAGGATTCTCTTATGTACCTTTCCACTACAAGGTTAAAGTCTTCTTCAGAACCTTTTTTCTCTTGGGTTCTTTTTACCTTCTGCCCTTTTGATTCTACTGGCAAAAACAAGGAAACGGCGAGCATTACAAACAAGTATTTTTTCATCTTAGTACCTCCTTTATCTTGATACGTTTGGAGCTTCTATTTCTTTACCCCTAATCTTGTTATATACGTATAAGGTCATGGCATCTGACAAAATTGATCCTGGAAGCAAGATAGGCAAGCGCATTTGCCAAAAACAATCCGCCCAACGATGGTCGGCATACTGAGTAGCTTCACTTGCCGCCCTAAATATAGGATATATGTTAAAATCTTGTTGTTTTGCCTTTGGATAGGGATCATAATAGTTAGAAGTTTGTTGTAGTCTAATCCTTTGCCCATCACTCGCATGACATACTGCACAAGAGAAATCTAATGCACCCCACCTTTTGAAAAATACCGCCTCTGCCACTCTAAGGGCTTCTTTTTCCTTAGGGTGGTTTACTGATGGGTCTATTTTCATGCCCCTTGATTCAGAAACTATGTAGAAGGAGATTTTATCAATATCAGATGGTGGTTTTGACCCTGGCCCTGTCCAATTTTTTGTCATTTCATCGGCAACTTGCCTAAAGGTTTTGCCCGTGTTTTTTGCTACGCAGTAATAAATTCTGCTTTCAATGCCCATAACCCTATCCGCATCTGGAAAATATCTTGGCATTTTTGCTGCTACTCCCTTTACTACACCAGGGCCAGCACCAAAATCACACTTATCAAGACCATATTTCTTAAAAAGTTCTTTGCCCTCCTCAATATACTGCTCAATCAAAAGTCCAAAAGCCTCTCTAAGCATCTGTCTTTGTTTTTTTACATGCTCTACTGGATCTTCTTCTCCGAATGCGAATCCAAAAATCAAAACTGCGGTAAAAATTCTTGCATATTTCATATTTAACCTCCAAGTAGATTTATGCTAATAATTAATGAGTAATTACAAGAACTTTTTCAATAAAATTTACTTATAAGAGTATAATTAAAAATTATATAAGGATATTATAATATAATATAATCCTAACGCTTTAAGAATTTATCAACAAGTTTTCCTTCTGTAAAATCATAAAATTCGAGCTTTGTAATAATCCACTATAACCCTTCTTATCTTCTCCAAAAGCTCCTTATCCTCCACTTCTACTATGGATCTTTTGGTTTCTATGTCAAATTCTGGCATTGCTATAAAAAGTCCACCATGCTTTGACTCATATAACCTTATTCCCCTTATCAATATTTTTTCATCAAGCTTTACATCGGCATAAGCCAGTATTCTTGGTCTTTTTGTGGATACTTCAAAGGGATAAAAGTTTACAAGCTCTACCTTCACCTCTGTTTTTGTAGTTTTGAGTATTTTTCAAGGGCTAAGCGTCTTTTTAATCCATTTACCCTATCCAAAAAGGTTATACCCTCCAGATGATCCATCTCGTGTTGGAAGACTATAGCAGGGAAGCCCTCAAAAGTGTATATTTTTTCCTCTCCGTATTCATCCAGTGCTTTCACTTTCACTTTGCTATACCTTTCCACCTCCACTACTAAACCTGGAAAGGATAAACAACCTTCTTTATATTTTATGCTTCCTTCCTTTTCTATCATCTCGGGATTTATGAGGGCAAGCTTTACGGGTGGGCTTTCCTTTTTTTGTGTGGTATCTATGACCATTATTCTAAGATCAATTCCTATTTGGTTTGCTGCAAGCCCTACACCCTCCGCATGATACATGGTTTCAAACATATCTCTTATAATACCCCTTACTGCATCATCTATAACATCCACCTTCTTGGTAGGAGTCTTTAAAATTGGATGAGGAAACTTTAATATTTCCCTTATCATAAGCATAAAAATTTACCCTTTTAGCTTGCATTTTTCAAGGGTATCTTAGGCTGTTCTAAAAAACTGGACACTTTCAAAATACTTGCCAAAAGAACTACTTAGGATTAGTATAAGAAGAGATGAGGATCATAAGTAAAGAGGAATTAAAAGAGCTTTACGATAAGGATTTTCCTTTGTGGGTAGAAATAAATTTGGAGCTTTTAAGGGAAAAAGCCTACCATCTTGTAGACTGGGAAAACCTACTTGAGGAGATAGAAGATATGGGACTTAGACATCTTGAAAGTTGCATTAGCTATTTAGCCGTGATTTTAGAGCACCTTTATAAATGGGATAATTTTAGACATTTGACCCGTGGGAAGGAAAAGGGAGGCATGGGATGGATAAAGAGCATAGAAAATGCAAGAGAACG
>CALLAD010000082.1 GCA_938002625.1 uncultured Aquificaceae bacterium | reverse complement strand
ATCTTTTTGGTAATTTTGATGGAAGGGTTGAAAAGGCTAAGCTTGGTATTTTTTCATACAAGGAAGGAAGCTTTCAGGGTAGGTTAGAAAAGGAAAGGCTTTATCTTTCCTTTAACTTCCCAGAGGGATTGCAGGGAAAGGGTTTTTATAGTTTGAGGGATGGTTTGTATAACTTTGAGGGTTCTTTAAATAAAAACTTTAACAATTTAATATTAAAGGCCAACTATCAAGTCAAGGGCTTAGAGAATCTCCTTGATGTATCCTTAATGGGGGAAGGAACGTATAAGGAATTTTCTTTTCCTGTAAGGGGAAAGCTTAGTTTAAAGGATAAGGAAAGGGTAGAGGGCTTTTTAGAACCCTTTAGTGTAAGGAAGGATCTTTTTACCTTGTATGTTGGGGGGGTTAAAATTTTTGGTAATACCAAAAGGGGAAGCATAGAAGTTTTACCCTCATCAATCTTAATAGGAAATGAAATTTTTTCAAAGGTTGATTTTCAAAGGGGGAAATACGAGGATAAAAAAATTTATTTAGAAGGACATATTCATGGTTTGGCAGAAGGATCCTTAAGGGTAGAGTACTCCGATAGCTTGGAAGTTTACTCCGAGGGAACTGTAGGTCTTGATAAGCTATTTTATCTTGCAAGAAGCAAGCTCTTGGCCGATGGTGAAGGAAAGATATTGTACAAATTATCCTACACGGTGGAAGGCCTTAGTTTTTGGGCTATGGGGGATAAAATTTCCCTTAGATCAAGGTATGTAGCCTTGCCCTTGGAGGGCACCTTAGAAATAAACCTTAAGGGAAACAACCTATCTGGTAGCTTCAACTTTCAAGGTAATAGAAGGGCTTTTCTTATGGGTAGCATAAGGGGTAGTAGTAAGCAATTTAGATTAGACTTTGATGTTTCTCAAATGCCCATACTCATAAGACAGCAAAACTTAAGAGCAAGCCTTATTCTTTCTGGAAAAGGAAATATTAACTCCGATTTTACCAATGTAAACATAAGCGGGGTCTTTACCAACTCTGGCCTTTTAAATCTCCAAAGGCTTGAAGCTAAAAAGACTGTCTTGCCAGAAGAGTACAAAAGAATAAGCTTTGATTTAAAAATAACTTCTTCTGAACCTTTAAGAATAAACATTCCAGAGGGTTTCGTATATGCGGATATAAACCTTAAGGTAGAAGGTACCTTATACGAGCCTATCTATAGGCTGAATGCATACCTAAAGGGGGGAAATCTAAACTACTTTGGTAAGAACTTTTATGTAAGAAAGGGAGAGGCGGTTTTTACCAATAAGGAACAGCTTATTGATTTTACATTAATCACACCAACCCCCGATTACAGCATAATAATAGACATAAAAGGCAATCCACAATATCCAAAGACCATAGTTAGATCAGAGCCACCAAGGGATGTAAGGGAAGTTATCACTACCCTTGTTCTTGGTAGTAGAGAAAAAGAGGGCCTAATACCTGTAGCCGAAACAGTCTTAAGTCAACTGCCCCAGCTTGGTGATATTTTCAAGGGTGCCAATAGACTAACAGGATTAGATATTAAAGTTCAGGTATCTCCTGCTGTATCACCAACTGGTGAAGTAGGTATAACCACCATCATATCCAAGGACATTACGGAAAGGATAAGTGTAGAACATAGACAAAGTACTTTAAAAAATCCAAAGGAGACTTACACTGGTGGAGAGGTTAAACTAACACCAGGAACCTCAATTGGAGGAAGGTTATATTCGGATAAAGCTCAAGAGTATAAGATGAGAGTTAGGAGGAAGTTTGATTTTTGAGTTTTTTGATAGCAATAATAGTGTAATCTAACCAAGAGGCAAAAAGCAAAAATAGAACAAACCAAAGAAGCCAAGGGAAAGAAATGTTTAGCATACATAAAACTATCAAAAGAGATAAGGAAAAGGTAAAAGCCTTTCCAAAAGGCCTTGCTTGTGGTATGTCTTTGCCTATAAAGATCAAAAGGGAAGCTCCAGTCAAAATGTAAACATCCCTCAAAATAACAAGGAAGAAAAGGAGCTTAGGCAAGGTTTTAAGTTTAAAAACACACACAAGAAGCCCAAAAAACATCATCGTTTTATCCGCTAAAGGGTCAAGAATTTTTCCGAGCTCCGTTTGAAGCTTTAACCTTCTTGCTAAAAGGCCATCAAGGGCATCGGACAAAGCCAAAAGGAAAAAGAAATAGGGTACTAAGGGATCGGGTACAAGAAGAATAAGAGGGCTAAGCATAAGCCTTGCAAGAGAGATTAAATTGGGAAGATTATTGTAAAAGCTTAACTTCATGGGAAATTATACCCCTTTTCATGTATGGCATTCTTTGAAGAATTTTCCCATAGGGGTTTATGACGCCCGTATCTCCAGAGTTATTCACCCACAAAACATATTTTCCATTTTCCAATGCCCTTACCCTTGCCCAGAGGTAATGTTGATGAGTACAGTCAGAATCCTTAAACCATCCATCGTTTGTTAGCACCACTATAAGATTAGCTTGTGTTGAAAGTTTTTTTACAAGGTGATAGTAAGCAACCTCAAAGCATATGGGCGTGGCTATTTTCATATCTTTGTATTCTACTGGCTTTATCCTATCACCGGGTACGTAATCTATACCTCCTATGGCGGGGAATAGTCTTTTTAGGAAGCCAAAGGGCTTTGGCACGTACTCGCCTATTGGGAATAGTTTAACCTTATCATAATAGTCTACGCTTATACCATCCTTTAGAAGATATGCAGAGTTATAGGGATTCATTCCTTTCCTTATGTCTATGAGCCCTACCAGTATGGGAACCTTTAAGCTTAGGGAACTAAGCCTTATATTTCCCTCGCTATCCTCCGAGTAAAAAAAGGGAAAGGCAGACTCTGGAAGAACTACAAGGTCCACTCCAAGGCTTGTGGCTTTTCCTACTAAATTGAGTATATCTTCCGTATGCTTGTTAAAAGCTTCTCTGTTAAGCTTGTCTTCCTGAGGTATGGCAGTTTGTACGAGGGCAACTTTTATAGTTTTAGCTTCCTCAATCTTTTTAGCCTTTTCTTTCATAGCCATTAACCCCACCAAAGCAAAAAAAGCCCACATAAGGATCAAAGGCTTAAACCTTTTTTGGAAAATAAAAAGGCTTGTAAAAAGGATAAAAAGGCTATGAAAATACACATTAAAAAACATCAAGCTTTCTCTAAGAACTGGTATATACACAGAAAGGGAGCCCATTATGAGCCAAGGAAAGCCACCATAAGGGAAATGAGATCTTACCAACTCAAGGACAACATACAGAAGGGGCAAAGCCCATATTATCCTTCTAAAGAAAGAACTCCATATTTTTATGGGAATATAGAATTGGTAAAGTCCAAGAAAAGCAGCAAAGAGGAGAAATATGATATAAAAAACAAAGGGATTTAGACCGCCAAACTCTATGCCCGCTATACTGGAACACCTTAAAGCCATAAAAAAGAAGAAAAACCCAGAAAGGAACCAAAAGATACTATCCCTTATGGCAAAAAGTATAAAAAAAGCTAAAAAACTCAAAAACCAAATTTCATACTTGGAGAAGGAAAGATATAAAAGAAAAGCTACGGTAAAGGAAAGAACTATTTTGAGGATAAGCTTATGAGGACTATTCCACATACCACAAGAAGTATACCAAAAACCCTAAGCCAGCTAAGGGCTTCTCCAAGGAATAGGAAAGCTATGAGAGCTCCCCACAAGGGCGCAACAGAAGCGATGGGAGCTACTACTGATATATGGCCCTCCCTTACTGCATTAAAGAAGAAAAAGACACCCAGAAATCCAGACGTCATTCCTCCAAGGGCTACAAAAATTATTTCCTTAAGTGAAAAATTTAAGCTAATATTTTGGGTAATTACTAAAAAAATCGAAGCCAGAATAAAGCCAGAAAGATTATGAAAAACCAGGGCAATTATAGGATTCAATCCACCCTTTAAAGCCAACTTAAAAAAGACTGGCGCTATGCCCCACATTAAACTCGTCAAAAGGGCAAAAATTATGGCCTTCATAGTAAAATTCTATTGCATCTTTAATGTTATTGCTGTATTATTTTATAGCTTTAATAACCTTTAAAGGAGGGAACGCCATGACAAAGGCAGAACTTGTTTCAGCCATAGCCAAAGGAGCGGGCCTTACCAAAAAGCAAGCGGATGCCGCCCTAAAGGCAACTGTAAGCGCCCTTTCATCCGCTCTTAAAAAGGGTGAAAGGGTTGCAGTGCCAGGGCTTGGTATATTCACTGTTAGAACCAGGGCAGAGAGAAAAGGTCGCAATCCAAGAACTGGTGCAGAAATAAAGATACCAGCAAGGAAGGTAGTTGTTTTTAAGCCTGCGAAGGACCTAAGAGAGTCCGTAAAATAACTTTCTAATTGGGATGGCATAAGCCATCCCACTCTCTATGGAAAGGTTCCTATGCAGTAAAAGAAGGGGAGATTTAATAATCATTGATGGTCAAGAGTTTAAACATCTGAGGGTTCTAAGGCTCAAGAAGGGAGAAAAAATTCAAGTCTTTTGTGATGGTAGGCTTTTCTTAGCATCCCTTTGGGATTTAGCCAAAGATCACGCCATTTTTAACATACTTGAAGAGATCCCAATAATACTTCCACGTCCTAAAATAACCGTGTATCAATGCTTGCCCGTAGAGTTAAAGCTTATAGAAGAAGTCATAGATAGAGTGAGCCAAGCGGGAGCTATAAGGCTTGTTCCCCTTTTATGTAAAAGGGGCTTTCATGGTAGTTTAAACTGGGAAGAAAAACTGGAAAGATGGAAGAGAATAAGCATAGCTTCTTTTAAGCAATGCAAAAGACCCAC
>CALLAD010000081.1 GCA_938002625.1 uncultured Aquificaceae bacterium | reverse complement strand
GGAATTTACAAAAACCAATGCGTCAATTATGTGAAAAGTTGAAGGAAAAGCGAATATTGGAAGCATTTCTTCACAAAAGTATTTTCAATAGTGGTGAGGTTGATTTTTTAGTGATAAAAGAAGAAGGAATCTATCACGTATTCTGGAACGAGGATGTAGTGGAAGTATTGGCAAATAATTATGAAGTTGAAAACTCTAAAGCGCGAGGGAAAAATCAACTTGATGATTAAAAGGTTGTTTTTAAAGTTTCTGGTAAGACTCACGGAGAAATTGAAATGAGAAACGATAGCCATGTTCATTATAGAGAAGTAAAATTTTGGCTTGATAAGAGACTAACTTTTAACCTATTGATAACCCATATAAGTAAACGCGAAAATCTTAACAACAAAATAATTCTCTACGGTAAAGCTATAAGTAAACTATTCAAACATTTCAAAAGTAATAAGGATTAATACATTTAAGGAGAGGATGAATATTTTATTCCACATTATACACCTAAGAGGGTTATATTTAATACTTATGCTTGAAGTGGAAAAGCTTGTGGAAAAAACAGAAGGAACCTTAAGAAGTATAGGCGAAAAGGTTTTGGAAGGTAAAAGGCTTTCCTTTGAGGAAGGAGTTAAGCTCTTTTATGAAGCCGACCTTTCATACGTGGCAAGTCTTGCAGAATACATAAACAGAAAAAAGAATGGCATGTTTGCCTACTTCGTGGTAAATGCTCAAATAAATCCCACAAATATATGCATATATCAGTGTAATTTTTGTAGCTTTGGCGTTACCAAGTCGGACCCTAAAGCCTATGAGATGAAATTAGAGGAAATACTAAGGAAAGTGGAAGAAACCTATAAAATGGGTGGTAGAGAGGTGCATATAGTGGGTGGGATACCACCCCACTGGGAATATGAAAATTACATAAGCATAGTAAAAGAGATTAAAAAAGCTTTTCCAGAAGTCATAGTTAAGGCTTGGACCGCCATAGAGATACATCACATGAGCAAAATATCGGGTAAAAGTTATGAAGAAGTATTACTTGACCTAAGGAATGCAGGGCTTGATGCCATACCAGGCGGTGGAGCGGAGATATTCTCCGAAAGGGTAAGAAAAATAATAGCACCCTATAAGGCAAAAGCTGAAGAATATTTAGAAATTCATAGAACAGCCCATAAGCTTGGAATACCCACCAATGCAACTATGTTATACGGACATTTAGAAACCTTTGAAGAAAGAATAGAGCATATGGAAAGGCTTAGAGAACTTCAGGATGAGACGGGGGGCTTTCAGGTGTTTATACCCTTGGCCTACTGGCCAGAAGGAAACAAGCTTGGAGGTAAAAGAACCTCTTCCGTAGATGACCTAAAGACCATAGCCATATCAAGGATCTTTTTGGATAACTTTGACCACATAAAGGCTTATTGGATAACCCTTGGAGAAAAGGTGGCTCAGGTAGCCCTAAACATGGGAGCCGATGACATAGATGGAACCATCGTAGAAGAAAAGATAGTCCACTCGGCAGGTACCAAATCTGCCCTTGGCCATACAAAGGATAAACTTATAAAGCTTATAAGGGGTGCAGAAAAAATTCCAGTAGAAAGGGATACCTTCTATAGGCCAATAGCTATCTATCCTTAGATTTTATGGTATAATCTAAGAAGGAGGTTTACCTTGAGGCGTATAAACGTAGCTATTGCAGGGCTTGGTAGGGTAGGCACTCAATTCCTTGAGGCTTTGCTAAGCGTTAACGCAGAGGGTGTTAAAGTAATAGCGGTTGCAGAACCGAGAGAAGATATAGAAAGTGTTAACTTGGCAAAAAGTAAGGGAATAGCCTACTTTAGAGATGCAAGGGACATGTTAAGGTCCTTGGATGATTCCATAGATGTACTATTTGAATTAACAGGCAATGCGGTTGTAAGAACAGAGCTTTATGAAATACTTAGCCAGAATGCCAACAGAAAGACTGTTATAGTGCCCGAGCCTGTTGCTTTTCTAATATGGAGCCTCATAGTTCAAGGCAAGCAAGAGTATCCAAGATAATAATTACTGGCCTTTCCTTTCTTCTATAAGCCTTTTAAGGCTTTTGGCAATTTCTTGTATGATTAGTTCTAATACTTCTCTTACTCTTAAAAGGCTATTGTACAATTCCTTTTGTGATATATCCCATGTGCTTATGAGCTTGTTTTTGAGGGATATCATATCAACAATAACCTCACGATAATCCTCTGGTATTACTCCAGCTTCCACCATCCTTAAAAGGCAATCATCGCCAAACTTCTTTATTCCAAACTTTGGAGCCAAATGTTTACATATATCAAAAAGGCTATCGTAAGCTACTTGATAAAAGTACTTTACCCTATCATAATACATGGGGCTTTTGCAAAATTCCTCCTCTCCCTGCGAAAGCACAAAGTTTATTTTTTTTACCGATTCTTTCACTCTGCTTGCTTTTTCCTTCAAAAGATCAAAATCTATTAGAAGGGGGTTATTGGTTTCTCTTTTTATAAACTCTACCACCTTTTGGGCATAATCCCTAAAAAGATCCAAGCTAAGGTTCAAAAGCTCGTATAATTCCTCCGCCGGAATGTCTTCTTTTAAATCCCTGTATTTAACATAAAACTCGGCGACTTTTTCAAAGGATTGTCCCTTTTCCATACCCACCAACTGGCCTATTTTTTGTAAGCAATCCCTTGAAGTGGTTTTAACTTGATAAAGGGCAGAAAGATGTCTACAAACTCTCATAGAGCTTTCAAAGGCAAGGTTAAAATCAACTCTTGCCTTATCCTGCAATAGCTTGTTAGAAATAAATTCTTCCTTGCCAAGGCTTAGGTTTTTCTTTAGATCTCTGTAAGCCTTTTCCAATTGACTAAAACTTTCCAAAATTAGGCTTATCTTTGGCCTCTTTTGTTCTTGCATATTATAAATCTATACTTCTTTAAGTTCTTCCCTTGTAATGTAATGCTGTATCCTTTGAATGCTTGTTGCCTTTCCATCTTTTTCATCTACTTCCACAATTATGGCGTTTATTACTATATCCTCTTTTTCCTCAACTTGGTATCTTTGGGGCAATCCTTTTGTAAACCTTTCTATGGGTTCTTGATGCTTCATACCTATTACCGAGTACCAGCAACCAGTCATGCCCACGTCGCTTACGTAAGCAGTGCCCTTTTTTAGTATTACTTGATCTGCCGTTGGTACGTGGGTATGTGTTCCATATACCACGCTTGCCCTACCGTCTACGTATATGCCAAAAGCCCACTTTTCCGATGTTGTCTCTGCATGAAAATCCACTATGATTATGGGAGTTTCTTTGTAAACTTCCTCATATATTTTGTCAAAGGTCAAAAAGGGGTTTTCAAGGTTTGAATCTAAGAAGGATCTACCCATAAGGTTTATAACTGCAAACTTTATGCCTTTCTTTTCATACAAACCGTAACCTTTTCCTGGAACACCCAATGGATAATTGGCAGGTCTAAGGAGATTTTCTACTTTATCTATGAACTCGTAAACTTCCTTGTTATCCCAAATATGATTGCCCGAGGTCATCACATCAACTCCCATCCCTAAAAGCTCTTCGTATACCTTTTTGTTTATACCAAAACCACCAGCAGAATTTTCCACGTTAACCAAAACTAAGTCAACAAAATCCCTATAACCTGCAAGAAGGTAATTTAGTCCCTTCCTACCTGGTTTTCCTATAATGTCTCCAACAATTAATAACTTCATGGCGTACTTATGCGGGTGGAGGGATTTGAACCCTCACGGGCTAAGCCCACTGGATCCTGAGTCCAGCGCGTCTGCCAATTCCGCCACACCCGCTACTGATAGATTATATTTTAGTTTTGTTTTGATCTTAATTGGAATTTATATTCCTTCACATACAAGGTTATACTTTCTACCTCTTTGGGCATTTTAGGAAAATAGATAAAGCCACTTATCTTATTTTTGGGTCTTATCTGGCCAAAGGTAAAAGCCTTATTGATTATATCGGGATAAGTTCTTTCTCCGTATGGAATAGTATAGTATGGCCACCACCATATACCAATAGGAGAGCTCCAATAACCTATGCTAAAGCTAAAACCTATACTGGAGTAATCTCTTAGGATTCCAGCCACATCTCTTGGCTCAAGGCTATTGTATTGGTTGCCCTTGTTGTCCACAATATAAACATCTTCCCTTCTTAGGAAAAGGGGAACATCGCTTAAATTTTCCACTTCTAAGTATATGGGCAGGACATAGTTTTCAAGATTAGAGGGGCTATATTCCCATGCATTGGTTCTGATGCTTACTCTAAGACCATTGCTTAATTCCGACTGCCCTACTACATCCCAAGTCTTTACGGCACATCCATATAGGAAGAGTAATAAAAATAGAAGAAGGGGCTTCATGGATTTATAATATAGTCCACTTTATGCTAAACTAATTCCCTATGGCTCAGAAGTTCTATATAACAACACCCATTTATTACATAAACGATGTGCCCCACGTAGGGCACCTTTATACAACAATCTCTGCCGATACTTTGGCAAGATACTACAGAAAAAAGGGATATGAAGTTTTTTTCCTTACTGGTACCGATGAGCATGGATTAAAAATTCAAAAAAGCGCCGAAGAAAAGGGAATAAGCCCAAAAGAGTTAGCCGACAAAAACTCCATGATTTTTAAAGAACTATGGGACTTTATAGGGATAAGCTATAACCGATTCATAAGAACCACAGACCCAGACCACGTGGAATTCGTAAAGGAAGTTTTTGCAAAAAGCTATGAAAAGGGAGATATATACCTTGGAGAGTATGAAGGATGGTACTGTGTTGGCTGTGAGGAATTTAAATCGGAGGATGAGCTATTAGAAGGTAACCTTTGCCCCATACACCTTAAAGCTTGTGAATACATAAAAGAGCCCTCTTACTTTTTTAAACTTTCCAAGTATGAAAAAATCCTCATGGATATTTACGAAAGCAAACAAGATTTTGTATTACCAAGCTACAGAAAAAGGGAAGTTATATCCTTTGTAAATCAAGGTTTAAAAGATCTTTCTGTAACAAGGCCAAGAAGCAGGGTAAAGTGGGGCATAGAAGTACCCTTTGATAAGGAGCATACTATATATGTATGGTTTGATGCCCTCTTTAACTATGTTTCTGCCGTTAAGGACAAAAGGTATCTATGGCCAGCGGATTTACATCTTGTAGGTAAGGATATCCTTAGATTTCATGCTGTATATTGGCCAGCCTTCCTTCTATCGGTAGATTTAGAACTTCCAAAAAGAATCTTTGCCCATGGATGGTGGAAAGTGGAAGGTCAAAAAATGTCTAAATCCTTGGGAAATGTTATAAATCCCTACGATTTTGTTAAAGAGTGGGGCATAGACGAAGTTAGATACTTCCTTCTAAGGGATATGCCCTTTGGTGAGGATGGAGACATAAGAAGAGAAGCCATTATAAACAGATTAAACGGTGAGCTTGCCAACGAGATAGGAAATCTTTTCAGCAGAGTAAGCGCAATGGTCATAAGATATCTAAAGGGTAAAGTCTCTGGTGCTAAGGATCAAGAGTATGAAAATTTTGCAAGAGAAGTAGTCAAAGAATACGAAAAAAGAATGGAAGGAATAGATTTTTACAATGCCTTAGAGTCAGTCCTAAGGTTTTCCTCCTATCTAAACAAATATGTGGATTCAAAGGCTCCTTGGAATTTAGCAAAAAGCGATGAAGAAGCCCTAAAAAAAGTCTTATATACCCTAACCGATGGGCTATACCTCTTAGCAAACCTTCTTGAACCCTTTATGCCCCAAAAAATGGCAATAGTTTATGACTCCTTTGGAGTAGAACCCCTTATTGGAAACATAGAACCTTATAGCAAGAGTACATATACCGTAAAAGAAAAGCTTTTGCTATTTCCTAAGAGAAGCTAATAAACAAACTTGGCTTCACTAAAATGGGATGAAATGAAAAATTTATGCAACAAATAGATGCATATAACCTTTAAAATCACAAAATATAAAGTGATGGACAGACCATACGTTGCTATAGTCTCGGGAGCTACCATAGACGGTAAAATAAGCTTAGGAAGGAATGTTTCTGCAAAAGAGTGTATGCCCCTTCCAGAAGATGTACAAAAATACCTTCATTCCATAAGGGCAAAGTTTGATGCCATAATGGTTGGCTGTAACACGATAAGAACCGATAACCCCCATCTAACAGTCAGGCTTTGTGAAGGTAAAAATCCCATCAGAGTTATACCATGCACAAAATTAGATCTACCTCTCACTTCAAATATATTCAAAAAAGACGCTCACACCATAATCGCTACTACAGAAGAAGCACCAAAAGAAAAAGTAGAGGAGATAAAAAGTCTTGGAGTGGATGTTTTATACGTTGGCAAAGAAAAAGTGGAAATAGGCCGTTTACTTGGTCTTCTATGGAAGAGAGGAATAAAAAGCTTGTTGGTGGAAGGCGGATCAAGATTAAACTGGGAGCTTATAAAGCTAAAAGTAGTAGATGAAATAGTCCTCTTTATACATCCACTTATCTTTGGTGGTGAAAGGGCACCCTCCTTGGTAGAAGGCGAAGGCTTCTCCAATTATAGTGAAGCGGCCAAATTCCAACTGACAAACTTTTTTGCCATAGATGGATTTTTAATATCCCATTGGAAAAGTCCTTAGTCTAAGAAGGTTCTAATAAATGGATTTGAAGCCTTTTCTTCTTCCAAGGTAGTTTCTTCGTAATGTCCACAAACTACAAGCGTATCCCCTCCAAGCTCGCTAAAAATTCTTTTAATGGAGCCCTTAAGGGCTTCCAAGTCTCCACCGGGCAAATCCCACCTTCCTACACTTCCCTTAAAAAGAAGATCTCCCGCTATTAAAACCTTACCCTTTTCCCAATACAAACAACAGGATCCAGGAGTATGGCCAGGCGTGTGTATTACCCTAAGCTTTTCCTCTCCAAGGACTATTTCCATTCCATCCTTTAGCTCCATATCTGGTTCTGGACATGGAAGGCTTGCCCCGATTTGCCTTTCAAAGCCAGGCCAAAGGGTATTATTTAACAAAAACTTATCCTTTGAATGCACATAAAAGGGTATATCAAAAAGCTCCTTTAAAGCCCTCACCTGACCTATATGATCTATATGCCCATGGGTTGCTATTATTCCACAGGGCTTAAAGGGTTGAAGTTCCCTTAAGATCTTTTCAAGGTCTGCCCCAGGATCCACTATTAAGGCATTTCCCCCTTCTTCATCCACCAATATGGAGCAGTTAACAGAGAGCAATCCAACGGGAATAACCTTTAACACCATCAAAGCTTAATAAGGTCGTAAAAGATGTGAGG
>CALLAD010000080.1 GCA_938002625.1 uncultured Aquificaceae bacterium | reverse complement strand
AATAATATGTTTTTACAAAAGGCTGGTAAAAGGGTAGTTTATTTAGACCATATAGCAACAACTCCCGTGGCTCAGGAAGTGATAGAGGCTATGATACCCTATTTTAGGGAGTACTTTGGAAATCCCACCTCCCTCCATAGCTTTGGTCAAGTTGCAAAAAAGGCTATAAACAATGCCAGAGAAAAGCTGGCAAGCCTTATAAATGCCAATTCTCCAGAAGAAATAATATTCACTTCTGGGGGCATAGAGGCTAATAACTTGGCAATAAAAGGTATAGCAGAGGCTTATGAAAAGAAAGGAAAACATATAATAACCACCGAAATAGAGCATCATTCTATATTACATCCCTTAAAAAGCCTTGAAAGAAAGGGTTGGGAAGTTACATACTTAAAACCCGATGAATTTGGGCTAATAGACCCACAAGCCCTTGCAGAAGCCATCAGGCCAGATACGGTTTTAATAAGCATAGGTCATTCCAACAGGGAAATAGGCACCATACAAAACATAAAGGAGCTTGTAAAGGTTGCAAAGGAAAAGAACCCAAAGGTAATCTTCCATACGGATGCATGTCCTTCCCTTGGACATTACCCAGTGGACCTAAAGGAATGGGGTGTGGATGCCGCTTCCTTCACAGCCCACCTTATGTATGGACCTAAGGGTGTAGGAGCCCTTTGGACAAGGAAAGGTGTAAAGGTAAAACCCTTGATAGAAGGCGGTGTACAAGAGAGGGGAGTAAGGGCAGGTACAGAAAATGTACCAGGTATTGTGGGCTTTGGTGTAGCCTGTGAGCTTGCAATGAAAGAATTACCCGACAGAATGGAAAGATTAGCCAGATATAGGGATAAGCTAAGAAAGGGGCTTGAAGAAAAGCTTGATTTTATAGAATTTACTGGACATCCAACCCAAAGATTGCCACATCATTTGTCCCTCATAGTACACTTAATAGAGGGTGAAGCTATGCTTCTAAGGCTTGACCTTATGGGGATAGAAACAGCCTCTGGATCTGCCTGTGTCTCTATGGCTCTAAAGCAATCCCATGTGCTCTTTGCCATAGGCGTGCCAAAGGAAGTTTCCAATGGCTCCATAGTCTTCAGCTTTGGAAGGGATAACACGGAAGAGGACGTGGATTATGTATTGGAAGAATTTCCAAAAACCGTTAAACTCCTCAGAGAACTATCTCCCTTTACTCCCGAAAACTGGGAGCAGTATATAAAGGGTAAAAGATGAAAATTCTTGTTCATATATGCTGCGCGCCCGACGCCGTATATTTCCTAAAAAGATTAAGGGAAGACTATCATAACGCCGAAATAATTGGCTTCTTTTACGACCCAAATATTCATCCCTACGAAGAATATAAGCTTAGGCTTGTTGAAACTCAGAGGATATGTAAAGAGCTTGGTATAGAGCTTTACGAAGGAGATTACGAAGTAGAAAGTTGGCTTTCCTTTGTAAAGGGATATGAGGAAGAGCCAGAGAGGGGCAAAAGGTGTAGCCTATGCTTTGACCAAAGGCTTATAAAAAGCGCACAATTTGCAAAGGAAAAGGGAGCCACCCATTTAACTACTACCCTTTTAATGAGCCCAAAGAAGGATCTTTTGATGTTAAAGGAAAGTGGTGAAAGGGTTTGTAAAGATTTTGGTATTGACTTCCTTTTCTTGGATTATAGAAAGGGTGGTGGTACTCAGGAGATGTTTAGGCTTTCAAGGGAAATGGAAATATACCATCAAGACTATTGCGGATGTGTTTATGGACTGCTTAAACAGAAAAAAGAAAAGGCCCTTTGGGACCTTGTATCCTTTGGCGGAAGGAGACCAGGAAGCAAGGAGGAAAAGCTTTTTATCAAAGAAATAAGGCTTATAGTAGAAACAGAGCTTGGGCTCTCTTGTAAAGAGTGGGAATTTAGCTTTTTAAACTGGAAACTTCTTTTGGGAAAGATAGAGGTAGAGGGTAAAAGTATTCCATCCCTTGTGAAGCCTTATTCTTCCTCCATCAGGGGAGTTCTTAAAGCGGAGCCCGTAGAGAAGGTAGGCAATACCATATACTACAACAAGGGCGGTTTAAGGATCCTTCTTAAGGAAAAGCTTGAAGATGAACCAGTAGAAAACATAGAGGGTTTATGCAATCCTACTTTTTTGGTAGCCAAAGACTACGAACCTTTGCTTTTAAAAGGTAGAATATCCGCTCTCTTGCAAACGGAAATAAGCTATGACCAATCCCTTATTCTTTTGGTGGGAAGTCAAGAGGCGGATGAAATATACGCAATTCCAGCAGATACTTTACAAGACGGAAGGGGAATAAGCTTAGCTTTTGCTATAGAACTTCTGGAAAGCAATGCAAAGGATATAGCCCTTGGCAGAAAGGCTTATCTTTTTACTGGCGCCAGCAGTCTTGGAAACCCCGGATTAAAATACTTTAAAGAAAGAACTGGAAGAAAAGCTATATCTCTTCTTTGTAGTCAAAATTTTTAGATTCCATCCACAGCTTATCCATTTCCTCAAGGGACATATCCTTCAATTCTCTTCCCAATTCCTTAGCCTTCCTTTCCATATACCTAAACCTTTTCTCAAACCTATCGTTTGCCTTCTGAAGACATAGCTCTGCATCAAGTTTTAATAACCTACCAAGCTCAACCACTGCCGTTAAAAGGTCTCCAAGCTCATGTTCAAGCTCCCTTTTATCGCCCAAAGCCATAGCCTCTTTAAGCTCCTGTAATTCTTCCATTATTTTTTCTATAACCTGCTCTGGTTTTTCAAAGTCAAAACCTACAAGGCTTGCCCTATCTTGTAGCTTTTGGGACCTGATAAGGGCTGGAAGGCTTTTTGGCACGCCATCAAGTATGCTTTCCCTCTCTTTTAACTTTCTATTTTCCCATTCCCTTAAGACTTCCTCGGGCTTTTCTGAGCCAAAAACGTGGGGATGTCTTTCTATAAGCTTTTTATTCAAGCTCTTTATAACATCCCATATATCAAAGGCCTGCCTTTCCTTTGCTATCTGAGAATGGAAAACCACCTGTAAAAGCAAGTCTCCAAGCTCCTC
>CALLAD010000079.1 GCA_938002625.1 uncultured Aquificaceae bacterium | reverse complement strand
GGGTAAGGGAATTATGATTAAAACTATGAAGAAAATTAAAATAGTAATAGCTGGACCCTTTGCCGCTGGTAAGACACAGTTTATAAACACAGTAAGTGAGATAAAAACCGTTAAGACAGAGCGCAGGATCCAAGCAAAAGATGAAAAGCATGTAAAAGATTACACTACTGTTGCTATGGATTTTGGAAAGATTCGTATAGATGATGAGCATGAACTTTATCTTTTTGGAACTCCGGGGCAGTCAAGGTTTGATTTTATGTGGGAGATATTGGGAGAGGGTGCCCTTGGCATAATAATACTCGTAGACAGTACAGACCCATCTACATTCCACGAAGCAAGAAAAATAATAAACTTTTTTAGTTCCCGTTTCCCTGTACCTATGATTGTAGGTGCCAATAAGCAGGATTTACCAAATGCTTGGCCACCCGAGGATGTTGCTATTGCATTGGATATTAGCGAGGATGAGGGCATTCCAGTCCTTCCCGTTTCTGCAATAGATAAAGAAAGCGTAAAAACAGTTTTACTTGCCTTGCTTGAGATAATAAAGTTAGAGCTTACCAGATAGTGTTTCAAAGAACAAGACACTCTCAAAATGCTTGACAAAGGATGTATTCAGAGCTAATATACCAATAAATGAAAAACATGTTGGCCATGATCAAAACACAATCTCCGATGAATATCATAGGACATAAGCATTTTCTATGAGGGTGCCTCTATTCTTTATACTATTCCTTGTCTGCGTATCCTTTGGCGAAGAAAACTGTCTAAAAGAGGATATTATTCCCAGAATAAACTCCATACTGGAAAGGAATTATCTATGGTGGGATAAGCTAAAGGGTATGAGCTGGAAAGACGAAAAAGAACTTATAGAGAGGATAAGAAGTATAGGAGATAGATGGACGTCTATAATAAATCAAAAAGAGGAAGGTCTTTGGTATTCAAGCTCAAAAATGATAGGAATAGGTATAAGATGGGATGATAAGGGTTATGTAAAGAAAGTTTTCCCACATTCTCCAGCAGAGAGGGATGGTATAAAGGAAGGGGATTTAATAGTTGCCATAAACGGAATAAGCGATAAAAAACTCTGGAGAAAAGCTATAAAGGATTCGGGAGATTACGTAGAAATAGATTTGATAAGGAACGGCTTTTTTATAACCTTATGGGTTAAAAAGGGAGAATTTACAGTGCCTGTAATTGAAGATTTAAAGGTTGTCTTTCACGATGAAAAGAAAGTGGGGTACATAAAGCTTAGCAACTTTACACAACCAGCAAAAGAAGCTTTTAAAGAAGCCATGGACTTTCTAAAATCTGAAAATATAGATATACTCATCCTTGACCTTAGGGATAATGGGGGTGGATTGATTTCTGTGGCAAAAAGCATAGCAGACATGCTTATAGGTGGTGAGGGTGTTATGTTTTATTTGGAAGGGCGCGATAGGAATTTTGGTGTTTATCAGTTTAAGAACAAAAAGGGCTTTGAAAAACCTATTGTAGTTTTGGTAAATAGGCAAACAGCTTCTGCGGCCGAGCTGCTTACCACTCTTCTCAAAAGGTATGCAAATGCCTTAGTGATCGGGGAAAACACAGTTGGTAAATATGTGGGAAGCAATATGTATCCCATAGATTCTTGTGGAAATATGTTAAAACTTGTAACCTTTGAAATGAAACTGCCAAGTGGTGAGAGGATAGCAAAGGATGGGGGTATAGAACCTGATTGCAAGCTTGAAGAGGGGGATTTTATAGGTATGTCTATTGAATGTCTTTCAAGTAGTCTTTTAGCAACTCCCGCAATAAATCCTTAAGCTCTTCTGGACTTTTTTGAGTGTCTATTGGTATGGCATAGCTTGGTGGAGAAAATTTCTCTTTTTGCCTAAAATATACTTCTACGTCGGCATCCGATATATCTTTTCTAGTTTTTAATCTTCTAATTATCTCCTCCTCTTGGGCTTGGGCAAACAAGAAAAGAGCAGAAGGAAATTGATCCCTTACCAATTCTCTTTGCCCTTCTTCCAAAAAGGTAGCATCCAACACTACCCTTTTCCCTTTTTGGATCAACTCCTTTGCCTTTTCAACCATTTTTTCGTAGACTTTTTTTGTCCATTCTTCCGAGTATATTCCTTCTCCATAAGGAAGTTTTAATTTTTGATTAGGATCAATGCCCGCAAGCTCTTTTCTTATCTGATCGCTCCTTATCCATTCAAAGCCAAATTCCTTATGCAGTATACTTGCCAAAAAGGATTTTCCAGACCCAGAAAGTCCCATTACAACTACTATCATTTAATTCCCAAATGTTCAAGAAGTTTTGGGCTATAGCCTTCTATAACCTTGTAGCTTCCAAGCACTATATTGTAAGGAGTTCCCTGTATATTGAGCTTTTCCGCTATTTTTATATGTTCCTTTACAAGGGGACACTCTTCCGTTAATGGTGGCTTACCATCAAACTCTCCAGAAAGCACCCTATCAAGGGCTTTTAACTTATTCTTTGAACAAGCTATATAGTTAGATTTTGCATAGCTTTCTGGAAAACTTCTAAAGGGTAGTAAAAATACATATATCCTTATCTTATCTAAATGAGGCCGAAGGGCTTTCCATTCCTTCCTGCAGTGTCCACAGTCGGGATTTATAAAGGTAATAAGCTCCCTTTTACCCTTTCCCACCACTATGGCTTTGTCTAGGGGAATCTTTTCAACTTGGGATTTGATAAACTCTGTGTAAAGATCCTCTGCAAAGGATAGGCTAAATACAAAAAGGATAAGAATAAGGTATCGCATAAGAAAATTATATAAACATTTTTTCAATGGCCTCCACCACGTCCCTTATTAT
>CALLAD010000078.1 GCA_938002625.1 uncultured Aquificaceae bacterium | reverse complement strand
AACAGGCTTTTAAGACTTGCATTGTTTATGGAAGAGGAAAAAATTGAAAGGAGTGAGGAAATATATAAAGAATTGGGTAAAGCCTTCCTTGATGGCTTGTTTGAAGCTTGCAATATGGCCAAGGAAAAGGGGAAGGTTTATAGGGTTTTTAGATGTAAATTTAGGAATAAAAACAAGGCTCTTATTTTTCTTGAACATATTAAACACGCTTCCGTTCATGTACAGGTAAACATGTTATCCCTTGATAAGAAGGGGGAATTTTGGATACTTGAATTTGAGAAGGTATTTTTGAATATGACGGGACTTTTAAACCATGTATTGGGAGGAGGTTCTATTGTAGATTAGTATATAATTTATTAAGTAAGGGTCGGTAGCTCAGCTGGCAGAGCAACGGACTCTTAATCCGTGGGCCGAGGGTTCGAATCCCTCCCGACCCACTTGAAAACTACCACAGCAAGAGGGGGTAAGGTCAAAACCAAAGAATAATCCCTGCCGTGAAAAGGTACATTTTCTGTATAAACTCCACCAAAGTTTCCCAAATTGCTACCACCATATATTTCCGAATCTGTGTTTAATAGTTCCCTCCAAAAACCTTTTTTGGGAACGCCTATTCTGTAATTAAAACGTGGCACTGGAGTAAAGTTGCATACCACAAGGATAATATCTTCATTGGAAGATTTACGCAAGTATGCTATTATGCTTTTTTCCCAATCACTAAAATCTATCCACTCAAAGCCTTGGGGTTCACAGTCAAACTCATGAAGGGCTTTCTCCTCTCTATAAAGCTTATTTAGATCCTTTATTAATTTCTGAATTCCTCTATGGCTTTGGTACTCCAAAAGGTGCCAATCAAGACTTTCTTCATGGTTCCATTCTTTCCATTGAGCAAACTCTCCTCCCATAAATAAAAGCTTTTTACCGGGATGGGTCCACATATAACCGAAAAGAGCCCTAAGATTGGCGAACTTTTGCCAATAATCACCAGGCATTTTAGAGATAAGCGATCCCTTTCCATGGACTACCTCATCGTGAGACAAGGGAAGGACAAAGTTTTCCGAAAAGGCATACCATATGCTAAATGTGAGCTGATTGTGATGGTACTTTCTGTATATAGGGTCCTTTGACATATAGAAAAGGGTGTCGTTCATCCAACCCATATTCCACTTAAAACCAAAGCCAAGCCCACCAAGGTAAACAGGCCTGCTTACCATAGGAAAGGCTGTAGACTCTTCTGCAAAGGTTTGTATGCCTTCAAAATCCCTATAGAGGCATGTATTTAAACTTTTTAAGAACTCTATGGCTTCAAGATTTTCTCTACCACCATATTCATTTGGTACCCACTCTTCCCTTGAGTAGTCCAAGTAAAGCATGCTTGCCACTGCATCAACCCTTAGGCCATCAATATGGTACTTTTCAAACCAGAAATGAGCAGAGCTTAGGAGGAAAGATTTAACTTCCCCTTTTCCGTAATCAAAAACATAGCTTTTCCAGTCTGGATGCCATCCCTTTCTCCAATCGCCGTATTCATAAAGATGGGTGCCATCAAAATACGCAAGCCCATGGCCATCGGTAGGAAAATGAGAGGGAACCCAATCCAGTATTACCCCTATTCCTTGTTGATGCAGATAATCTATAAGATACATAAAATCCTGTGGTACACCATACCTTGAAGTTGGCGCAAAATAGCCTGTTATTTGATATCCCCAAGAACCATAAAAGGGATGTTCCATAATGGGTAAAAATTCCACATGAGTAAATCCTAATTCTTTAACATAATCTGCCAAAAGTGGAGCTATTTCTCTGTATGTAAGCCAACGATTGCCTTCTTCTGGTACCCTTCTCCAAGAACCAAGATGAACTTCGTATATGCTAATGGGAGATTTATGGTTATTTACTTTATTTCTTTCTTTTAGCCATTGATCATCTTTCCATTGATACTCTAAGTCCCACACAATGGAAGCTGTGCCTGGTGGTTTTTCATGAAAAAATCCAAAAGGGTCAGCTCTATCTGTCCAATAACCCCAGCTTGTGTACAGATGGTACTTATACTTTTGACCCTTCTTTACACCCTTTATAAAACCTTCCCATATACCCGAGCCATCCTCTCTTTTCTTTAAAGGTAAAGAATGCTTATTCCATTCGTTAAAGTCTCCAAAGACAAAAACTTGCTCTGCATTGGGCGCCCATAGAGCAAAGTAAGCACCATCTTCAAAGATATGACAGCCTAACTTTTCATATAGTCTACAGTGCGAACCTTCCTTAAAAAGGTACACATCGTAATCGGTTATTAGGGAAAAATCGTGAAAAACCTTCATATACTTATCTTATTTCAAATACTTGAGGAATTATAAGGGCATAGCCCTGAAGTTGCCAATGAATAATTTCTGTAATTGCGGATGGTACGAGTTCTACAAAAGGATAAAAATCCTTATCGGAAAATCCGTAAATCTGTTCTGCAGCCATCCTACAAACTTTAAATTTAACACCATACACACTTAAGCTTTCTATTCTCTCCACCATATCTTCGTATTTTTTCCTATTTCTTTCCACAAAAACGGGAAGCTCCCTTCCATGAGATACGACAATAATTTGTATATCTTCTAAATCAAAATTATATGGAGGATTTGTAAGCACAAAAATTACATTAGATATCCATCCCAGTGCTGGTCTTAGCTTTTCTGGATGGTCTAAGTATATTTCATAAACTACCTTAAAAGGTTTTTGGTATGGTGTTTGAACAGGTTTTGCGTATGAATTAGCTAAAATTAACAATGAAAACAAGAATAAACTCAAGAAATTTCCCATGGCTAAACCTCCTTTCTTATAATATTACCTACTAAATGGTTAAAATCAAGTTTTGCGGCTTTACGAGAGGAGAAGATATAGAAAAAGCATTAGAACTAAAGATAGATTACATAGGCTTTATTCTCTATCAAAAAAGTCCAAGATATGTAACCTGGGAAAAATTAAAGGAATTCGTTAAACTCGTAGAAAATTTAGCAAAAAAGGTTGCAGTTATGGTAAACCCCTTGCCTCAGGAGGTTTTTAGAGCCTTTGATATTGGTATTGATTTAGTGCAACTTCATGGAGAAGAAGATTTTAAATTCACTCAATTGTTTGACCAGAATAGAATAATAAAGGCCTTTAAAAGTTGTCCATCTGTGGAAATTTCCGAGAACTGGAAAAGCTGCTATGCTTTGCTTTTGGATGCTTGTTCCGATTCATACGGTGGAAGTGGTCAACTATCCGATTGGGACTACGCAAAAAATTTAGTAGATAGAAATTTTAGAATATTCCTTGCAGGAGGGTTAAGGGTGGAAAATGTGTCACAAGCTATAAAGAAGGTTAAACCCTATGCGGTTGATGTTTCTTCTGGTATAGAAAAAAGCCCTGGTATAAAAGATCATAAAAAGATGGAGGAATTTATCTATGCAGTTAAAAACTCATCTCAAGATTGATACAAGCTTGAGCGGAAAACCTATTGATCTTTCTGAAGGATATGCAAAATTGATTCTAAGGACTGATGAGAGAATGGCGGCGGACGAATTGGGGCTTGTACATGGTGGCTTTATATTTTCTCTTGCGGATTTTTGTGCAATGGCTGCGGTTAATGAACCCACCGTGGTTTTAGCTCAAGCAAGTATAAGCTTTTTAAAACCTGTAAGGGTGGGGGATGAGCTAATAGCAGAGGGAAGGGTAAAAAGGGAAGAGGGTAAGAAAAGGTGGGTTTATGTAGAAATAAAAAGGGGAGAGGAAAGGGTGGCAGAGGGCGAGTTTCTATGCATTGTTAAAGAAAAACATGTGCTTTCTTA
>CALLAD010000077.1 GCA_938002625.1 uncultured Aquificaceae bacterium | reverse complement strand
ATCTCCTCTACAAGACTGTTAATATCCGCCCTTTCCTTAATTTCTATAACCAATACTGGAATGGTTATACCTTTTATCTCTATCATGTTACCTGGCTCCGGGGGAGGGACTCGAACCCCCAACCTGACGGTTAACAGCCGCCTGCTCTGCCCGTTGAGCTACCCCGGATATATATTATTATAACCCCTTTTGGCTTTTTTTGTTGTAAATTGATAATAATGCTGAAGTACTGGGACAAATGGATATTGTATAGTTTATTGGGGCTTTTCCTCTTTGGTGAGATGGTTATTATAAGCGTTAACATCGTACCCTACTTTATGGATTCTTACACAAAGATCTCCATATACAAAAAACCACTAACCCAGCTTATGGTTTTTCTTCTTGGTTTTTTGCTTGCCAGCCTTTTGGCAAGATATGATTATAGGCTTTTCCTAAGGGGTGCTATTCCATACCTGATAATTAATCTTTCCTTACTAAGCTTGGTATTAGTGATCGTAAAAAAATACACTTCTGGAAAGCCAGTAGAACGCTGGCTTTTTGGAGGAAGTGTACAACCCTTGGAGTTTGTAAAAATAGGTCTTATTCTCTTTCTCTCCTATTACATAGTACGTAAGGGGAATTTAAGACAATGGAAGTATTTGATTTGGGCTCTTTTTTTCCCAATTGCCATGGCTTTTCTTCTTCTTTTGCAACCAGATAAGGGCGGAGCCGTTTTTATCTTACTGATTACTGCTTTAATGGTTTATGTGGGCGGTGTTCCGAAAAGGGTTTATTTAATAGTAATACCTCTCCTTTTTTTCTTTATCTACTATATCCTCACATCAAAAGACTACGTGACTGGAAGAATCTCTGCATGGAGGAATCCCTTTCTTGATCCAGAGGATAGTGGGTATCAAATACTTCAATCCTTATATGCTTTGGCAAGGGGTGGATTTATGGGGGTTGGTATAGGTCAAGGTATTCAAAAAATGGGGCAACTTCCCGCCTCTGATACAGACTATGTCATTGCCGTAATAGGTGAAGAGATGGGCTTTTTGGGTATTTTTTCGGTTATTCTTTTCTATTGCATACTTGTTGGTAGGCTCCTTTGGTATTCTTTAAGGGCGGAAGATCTTACAGAAAAGCTTCTTCTCTTTGGAATTGCCTTTAATTTTGCCCTTTCCTTTCTATGGAATATGGCCATGGTCTCCAATCTTATACCGCCAAAGGGTATAGCCTTGCCCTTTGTTAGCTATGGTGCTTCTAATCTGTTGGCTTCCATGTTATTCATAGGATTGGCTCATTCCGTTATAAAT
This sequence comes from uncultured Aquificaceae bacterium, assembly GCA_938002625.1. Taxonomy (GTDB): domain Bacteria; phylum Aquificota; class Aquificia; order Aquificales; family Aquificaceae; genus Pampinifervens. The sequence continues at coordinate 1,885 of CALLAD010000077.1, read as the reverse complement.
CACAGCAAAAGTTTTAGTTTTTCCACAACCTCTTCCGCCCTTACCTCTGTTAAGCATGCATAGGTACCAGTTTTACATTTCTTGGGATTGGGGGAGCAAGGAGAGCATTCAAGGTTGGGTTTTAAATAAGCTCCAATAAGGGGATAGAAGCCATAATGGGGAGATGTGGCCGTATATATGCTTAAAGCTGGAACTTGTAAGGCATTGGCTATGTGAACTGGTGAAGAATCGCAGGATATTACCACTTTGGATAGACTGATCACTGCCATAAGCTCCCTTAGGCTTGTTTTTCCAACAAGATTTATAACCTTCTTTCCTTCTATTTCCTTTGATCTTTCAATATCCCTTGGTGCGCCCACTACCACAAGGGGTAAGGATATGAGCTTTGTTAACTTAATCCATCCTTCAAGGTGCCATTCTTTTAGTCTAAAGTTGGAGAAGGGGGATATTAAAATAAATTCCTCTGGTAGATGGAATTTTTTTATCGCCTTTTCTTTTTCCTCTTCTTCCACAAAAAGAAGGGGCATTCTCTCCATCCTTTGGAACCCAAGGGGCCTTAGTAACTCCAAATTCCTATCCACCTCGTGCATGCTCCAACTATGTTTTACCCTATGAGTGTACAACCAAGGCAATTCCGACCTATCAAACCCTATACGTATGGGAATACGAGAAGCAAAAAGTATAAGGGCACTCCTAAGGGAGATATGGGGGCTTATGGCCACATGATAACCCTTTATTTTTCCAAGGATGCTGAAGCTTTCTTTTATGCCCTTATCAAAAGTTATAAGCTCTATGTCAAAGCCTTTTAAAAGCTCCTTTATGAAACTTCTGCCCACAAAGGCTATATGGGATTCTGGAAGATTTTCCCTAAGACTTCTTATCAAGGGGGTTGCGAGAACTACATCCCCCAAATAGGCAGTCTGCCATATGAGAAGCTTCATCTAATGCCCGATATGCTGGCTATTTTCCATTTCTTCTCATCCTTTATCACTATAAAGGTAAACACCTTCTCTATGCCTTGCTTATCAATTACTTTGACCAATACCTCCGTATGCTTATCGTCTATCTTGCTTACGTCCAATACTTTTACTTTCTTTATATTCTCGCCCATTGAGGATAAGACACAAGCTAAAAGCTCAGAGGGTTTTGTTTCTGTAAGCTCTATAGGTATCTTTAAATCCTGTGCTAAAGCATCCCTAAAGGGTGGATAAAGTAGCTTTATGGCTTCTTTGCCTTCTTCATCCCTTATGTTCTCAATAAACTCCTCTACCGTCGCCTTGGCAGCTTTCTCTGGGTTTTCTCCACAAGATTTAAGAAGAAAGAAGACTGCAAGAATTGCAGCTAAGATAATGAGTATACGCTTCATGGCTTAACCTCCTCTATTAAAAACTTATGAATAGACTTTGCCGCTTTTCTACCCTCCGCCAAGGCTCTTACCACCGTATCTCCTCCATTTACCACATCTCCCCCAGCAAAAAGTCCTTTAATGGATGTTTTAAACTCTTCATCCACCCTTATGGTTCCCCATTTGGTAAGCTCAAGATTTGGAATATCTTGATAAGCTATAGGATTTGCCTTTTGACCTATGGCAAAAATAACAGAATCGCATTCTATTATATGCTCAGAGCCTTCCACTGGTACAGGCCTTGGTCTTCCGCTTTCATCGGGTTCACCAAGAGTCATCTTTATACATTTTAAGCCTATCACTTTACCCTTGTCATCTCCAAGTATTTCTATTGGTTGAGTAAGCCAATGTATTTTTGCTCCCTCTTCTGATATATGGTCCCATTCTTCTTGGCGTGCCGATGAAGTTTCCCTTGTTCTTCTGTAAACTACATGAGTTTCTATCCCAAGCCTTAAAGATGTTATGGCACAGTCTACCGCC
>CALLAD010000076.1 GCA_938002625.1 uncultured Aquificaceae bacterium | reverse complement strand
GAATCCCGAAGAATAGATAACCAGCTAAGGGGTAGGGCTGGAAGACAAGGAGACCCAGGAGAGTCCCGCTTTGTGCTCTCTTTGGAAGACGACCTTATGCGCATATTTGGTGGTGATAGGGTTAAAAAGCTTATGGATATTCTTAAAATACCCCCCGGTGAGCCCATAGAAAGCGGAATGGTCACAAAAGCCATAGAAAACGCCCAAAAGAGGGTAGAAGCTCAAAACTTCCAAATAAGAAAAAGACTCCTTGAGTACGATATGGTAATGAACACCCAAAGGTTAACCATTTATTCCATAAGAAGGGATATATTAGAGGCAAAGGGACTTGATGAGTATGTTGAGGAATTCGTGCACCATCTTATAGCTCAGAAGGTTGGAGAGTTAATAAAGGAAGAAGAACCAGAGCTTTGGGATCTTGAACCCTTAGAGAATTACCTAAGAGAGCTTACGGGGCATGCTGTACCAATCCCACAAGTTAGGGATAGGGAGGAGCTAATAGAGGCTTTAAAGGAAAAGATTTTAGAACTTGTAAATATAAAGAAGCAAGAGCTGGGCGAGGAGATTTTCAAGGAGCTTTTAAAGATAGTAATGCTTTCCAATCTTGATCACCTTTGGAGAGAGCATCTCCACACTATGGATAGGCTAAGGGAAGGTATATACCTTCGTGGCTATGCCTCAAGGGATCCTTTGGTGGAGTATAAAAAGGAAGCCTTTTATATGTTTGAAGACATGTTAAGCAGGTTTAGAGAAAAGGTTGTTTCCGACCTTCTTTATGCACGGGTAAGGTCTCAAGAGGAAATTCAAGAGGAGCTAAAGAGGGAAGAAGAACAGAAAGAAAAGCTCCTGCGCAGCGCAATATTTAGCGGGGTGGAAGGAAAGGGGGACGGAAACCAAAAAGGTCCAGTAAGGAAGACATTAAAGGAGCGCCTTCAGGCAAGGGCACGGAAGAAGAGGTAGTTTCTAAACTTTTGTAGAGTTTTAATAAGGTATCAAAGGGTATATGGCCTTCCCTTACAAGCCTAAAGCCATGGGGATATATGACCCTTACTATGGTGGATGGCTTGCCAATTATGGTTCCACCGTCAATATAAAGGTCTACATTTTCTCCAAAGTATTCAATAGCTTCCTTTATCGTAGTGGCTGGCTTTTCTCCCTCTGGGTTTGCGCTTGGAGCAACAACAGGCTCGCCCACTATTTCCAAAAGCTCCCTCATACTGGGAGTGGATGGAACCCTAACAGCCAAGCTCTTCCTTCCCCTTGTTAAGTATAGTGGGAGGTTATCCCTTTTATAAAAAATAAAGGTGACGTTAAGAAAGCTCATAAGTCTAAGGTGTTTATCCTTTGCTAAAAGCCCAAGCTCCTTTACCCATCCTGCATGGGGCAAAAGCAGGATGAAGGGCCTTCCCGATGGTCTTCTTATAGTGTAAAGTCTTTCTATGGCTTCTTTATCGCTTGCAAGGGCAAGCAGACCGTATATGGTATCTGTAGGAAAGCAGACTATACCGCCATTTTTTATAACTTCCGCCGCTTTATATATAGCTTTGCTTGAAAGCTTTAGGGGCTTTATTGTCTTTTTCATAGGTTTTTATTATAGTCATCGCTAAACTTCTATAAAATCCAATACCCTTTCCACGTCGGGGGGCAAGGTTATTGGTTGCTCGCATACCTTTATGGCTGTATCTGGGTCCTTTAGTCCATTACCAGTAAGCACGCAAGCCACAAGCTCACCCCCTTTAAAGTAACCTTCACGGTTAAGCTTTATAAGTCCAGCAACAGAGGCAGCAGAGGCTGGCTCGCAGAATATGCCCTCCGTAGAAGCAATAAGTTTATAGGCATGGAGTATCTCCTCATCGCTTACCGCATCTATAAGACCGCCAGATTCTTGCATTGCCTGAAGGGCAGATTGCCAACTATATGGGTTTCCTATTCTTATTGCCGTTGCTATGGTCTGAGGGTTTTTTATTGGGTATCCTTTTACTATGGGCGCTGCTCCCTCTGCTTGCCATCCCATCATCTTGGGAAGATTATTTATCTTACCTGCTTGATAGTATTCCTTATATCCTTTCCAATAAGCCGTTATATTTCCAGCGTTGCCAACAGGTATAAAGTGATAATCGGGAGCCCTTCCAAGGGCATCGCATATTTCAAAGGCTCCAGTCTTTTGCCCTTCTATTCTGTAAGGGTTTACCGAGTTCACTATTTCTACGGGCAAAAGCTCGCCTATTTTTCTTACAATATAAAGGGCATCGTCAAAGTTTCCTTTTATGGCTATAACCTTTGCTCCATATATGACCGCTTGGGATAGCTTACCAAGGGCTACTGCGCCTTTTGGAAGTAAAACATAAGCCTTTAGCCCAGCCTTTGCGGCATAAGCGGCCGCCGATGCCGATGTGTTTCCAGTAGAAGCACATATTACAGCCTTTTTCCCTTCTTCTACGGCCTTTGATATGGCCACAGTCATCCCTCTATCCTTGAAGGATCCAGTGGGATTAAGCCCTTCATA
>CALLAD010000075.1 GCA_938002625.1 uncultured Aquificaceae bacterium | reverse complement strand
AAAACCACCCTCTTCTAAGAATCTTCTTGAAGCTGCTAAAAATTCCCTTAATACCTCATCGCTTTCTATCTCAAAAGGTGCCCCGAGAAAGTGACGGCTTATTCCAAGAAAGCTTCCAGGCTTTACTCTAACAGTTAGCCTTATAGGATTTAAGTTATCTATAAGCCTTTCCTTTTCCGCGGCATACTCCAGACCAAACATAAGCATGGCATCTGTGACCAAGTATCTGGAAGATAGGGATACAAATTGTCTAAAGCCGCTTTCTTTAAAGTCAAGTTTTAAATTATCCTTTACTGTCTCTACCCAATGGGGATGAGGTTTTTCTAAAAGCCATAGAATTTTTTCTGGATAGAAATTGCTATTTTCCTCTCTTCCCCATAACATTGTGATTAAGGGCATTGTTATAAATATAGGCTAAGGTTTATATTTTTAGTATGCTAAACCTTTTAAAGAAAAAACCAATAGATAGGTTAATTGAAGTTCTCGGAAAGGAAAAGGTAAAAACTTCTCTTGTGGAAAGAAAGCTATATTCTTACGATGCCACGCCTATACCAGTAGAAAGGGCCATACCTTCCGCCGTGGTTTTTCCAGAAAGCCATGAGGATGTGGTAAAGCTTGTTAAAGTATGTTATGAGGAAGAAATACCCATATTTCCACGTGGTGCGGGTTCTGGTTTAACGGGTGGGGCTATACCGACTTTGGAAAAGGGAATAGTAGTTTCCTTTGAAAGAATGAACAAGTTTGAAGTAAACGTAGACAATGCAACAGCAGAAGTTCAGCCAGGTGTTATAACATCACAATTTCAAGAATATGTGGAAAAGCTTGGGCTCTTTTATCCACCAGATCCTTCCTCCTTCAAGTATTCCACCATTGGGGGAAACATAGGAGAAAATGCAGGCGGTCCAAGATGTTTAAAGTATGGCGTAACCCGTGAATATGTTCTTGGTCTTAGAGCGGTAATAAAGGATGGGTATACTATAAAGACGGGAAATCCTGTTATAAAGGATGTAGCTGGCTACGATATAACAAAGCTTTTTGTTGGTTCCGAAGGGACCCTTGGGCTTATAACCTCTGCCACCCTAAAGCTTATACCAAAACCAAAAGCAAGGGCTACTGCTCTTGCTCTATTTAATAGACTTGAGGATGTTGGAAAAGCCGTTACAAAAATTTTCACTTCTGGCATATTTCCATCTGCCCTTGAGTTTATGGATTCTGATGCTATAAGGGCTGTGGAAGATTACAAGCCCGTGGGGCTTCCGAAGGTAGAGGCTTTGCTTTTGATAGAGGTTGATGGTTCACCGCAAAGTGTACTTGATGACATAAGGCAAATAGAGGAACTTTTAAAACCTATGGGAGTGGAGGTAAGGATTGCCAAAAACAAGGAAGAAGAAGAGAAACTATGGGCGGCAAGAAAAAGCCTTGGCCCAGCCCTTGGAAACCTGAAAACTGGAAAGATAAACGAGGATATTGTAATACCCAGAATATACCTATCCCAAGCCATCCAAGAATTTAGAGAGGTTGCTAAAAAGTACAATCTTTTAATGGTCATATTCGGTCATATAGGTGATGGAAACCTTCATGTAAATCTTCTTTACGACAAAAACAACAGAGAAGAAGAGGAAAGAGCAGAAAGGGCGGTGGATGATGTGTTTGAAATAGCCCTCAAATATAGTGGTTCTATAACTGGAGAGCATGGAGTTGGTTTAACAAAAAAGAAATTCCTAAGGTCACAGTTTGGAGAAGTTGGCTATGAGCTTCTTAAAGGTATAAAAAGGCTTTTTGATCCTAAAAATCTCTTTAATCCTGGAAAGGTTTTGGATTTATAGTGTTTATTTTAAAAGGAAGACCTTTTACAAAATTTCCATGAAATTTTCATCTTAGGTGATATATAATATTACATGAAAAAACCTAAGGAGGTGTTATCATGAAAATGTTAGCAGCTGTTCTATCATCCTTAGCAATAGTTGGCGGAGTAGAAATGGCCAGCGGTCATGGTAAAAGGGCAGAGTCAGGACATAGCCAGTGGTGTCAGCAAAACTGGGAGAAATGCAGAGAATATAAACTTGAAAAACTGGCTATAAAAGAAAAATACATAGCGAAGCAGAGGGAATGTTTACAAAACGCAAAAGACTATTGGAGCAACAGGCAATGCATGTCTTCGTTAAAAGTACAAAAGAAAAGTGAAATGGACGAACTACAACGAAGGATGATGGGATTATAAGAACAAAATCATGGGGGATGTTTACCATCCCCCTAAGCTTTTTGAATATATACTCTACCTGATCACTTACTTTATCAATTGACAGGTTTGCAGTACAAACATTGGACATAAGCTTAAATTGCCAACTCCTTACGTTTTATTACAATAATTTCCGTTTATCAGCTTTATAGTTTTTTCAAAGATTTCCTTATCGCCTTTGTACTTTAAAAGTTTTTTTGCCTCCTGCAAAGGGAAAAACGCTACAGCCTTAACCTCCCAAGAGGGATTGGGATCCCCTCCTAAATACTCCATAAGGTAAAAAATACCTTTTTCCTTATTTTCTTACCTTCCCTCATATACCAGTATTTTATCTCCCCAATTGGTGCAATTATTTTTCCCTTTACTCCCGTTTCTTCAAAAACTTCCCTTATGGCTGTTTCCTCTGGATTCTCTCCTTCTTCAATATTACCCTTTGGAAAAGTCCACACGTCAGAGGGATTTTTTATAAGCAATAC
>CALLAD010000074.1 GCA_938002625.1 uncultured Aquificaceae bacterium | reverse complement strand
TAGAAAGACATAAACTCAAAAATAGGTTCGCGGATATTTAGTGAGTATCCGTTTACAAAAATTAAGCCAGATTATTATTACGGACTTAATAAATCCCCAAAAGGGCTTTTAAAAGTACTCCAAGGCTCTTATATGGTTTTTTAGAACACCCTTGGCAATTTGGTAGCAGAGGTTTATTGAAATTGGAATATGGCGTGCTTTCTTTTGAGGGTAATTTGTTAACATAATCGCAATTAAATTAACATAGAAAAGCCGTAACTTACACTTTGACAATCATTGATATCTGATATCTATTGATATAAAATTATGTCAAAACCTTAAAAGGAGGCTATCATGGATGATATCAAGGATGCTATCAAAGTAAAGGCAAGCGAGTACGCAATGTTAACAGACCTATCTCTAAACACTGTAAAAAATCGTATTAAGGCTGGAGTATTAAAAGGTGGTAAAGAGGAAGATGGTATATGGTACGTTTATCTTACTCAAGAGGAGCTGGAACACCTGAAAACATCCAAAATGCTTCAAGAAGAAAAGGTAAAAAATTTCCAGTCTAACCTTGAAGGTTTAAAATCAAGCTTAGAGGGTAGTCTTATAGCTACGTATATGTCTGCCCTAATGCAAAAGGAACAACAAAAAGAGCAGTTACTTCATGAACTTGCCAGTTTGTACACTCTTCTCGCTATAAGGGAAAAAGAGATGGAATTTCTTTTAAGAGATCTAAGCAATCTAAGGGAAAAATATATGGAAAAGGAAAGGGAAAATCAAAAACTCAAAGAAGCTCTTGAGGAAAAAGAAAAGAAAATTACTGAACTGCAAGAGCTTTTAAAAGAAAAGGAATTTATGCTTAGTCAAAAAGATCTTGACCTTCAAAGGGTGATGCTTGATAAAGATAAGGAGATTTTGAGTAAGGAAATGGAAATTTCCACTCTACGCATGGAGTTAGAAAAGAGAAAGAGAAAGGAATAAAATTGTTTATTATGGAAAGGTTGGTGGACCTTTGGCTTAAGAGTCTGGAAAGGACTAAAAGCCAAAAGACGGTTACCACTTACAGAACTTGTATAGACTCCTTTAGGAAATTTTTAGAAACAAAACACCTTTTAGAAATTGAACCAAAATTCATTTACTTGTATATAGACAATTCAAAATTCTCCATTTCTTCCATACTTACCCATCTGTCTGCTATAAAGCACTTTTATAAGTTTGCCCTGAGAAGAGGATGGATAAGTAAAGAGCATTTTTCGGAATTGGAGTCCGCCATAGAAGAAATAAGGGAGGAACTTTCTACGGCACGTGTACAAAGGGGACCAAAAGCACTTACCAAAGAAGAGCTTTATAAAATTTTTCAGTATGTAAATAACACCAAGTATGAGCGCGTCTATAGCCTTTTTCTATATAGCGGTATCAGGTTGTCGGAATATGCCTATTTGAAAAGGGAATTCTTTCAAAAGGATAGTGATGGTACCTATTGGTTAAGGCTTCCTGCAGAGATAACCAAGAGGAAGAGAGAAAGAATAGCACCCATAATAGGCCCTACAAAGGAAGAAACCTTGGGGATTAATCGGCGTCTTGATTTATGGCTTGAAGATTTTGATAGGTCTTTAAAGGTAAATCCAAGTTCTCTACAAGTCTTCACAAATAGGCTTTCCAAAAAGCTTGGCATTCCCTTTTCAATTCATAGCTTTAGACATACATATATAACAAACTTAGTTAACGCAGGCTTTCCAGCGGAGGTGGTAAAGGAATTCGCAGGCCATTCCAATATAAAGACTACTATTGACATATATTACCGCTTTAGCCACGAAAGGGCAAAAAGTTTAGTAAGAAGCCTCCTTAAATGAAGTTTTTTGTTTTTACCCTTTTCCCGCAAATAATAGAGTGTTATGCAAGCTACGGTATAGTTAAACAAGCCATAAAGAAAGGAGCCTTAAATTTACATACGGTGAATATAAGAGATTTTGCTTATAAAGGGCAAGTTGATGATATAGCTTATGGTGGCCATCCTGGTATGGTTATAAAACCTGAGCCCGTATTTAATGCTTATGAGCATATTTTAAAAGAATACGGAAAGCCATATACTATAATTCCTCAGCCTTGGGGAAAAAGCCTAACACAAGAGCATCTTGATCGCCTTTCAAAGCTTGATAGTATTGCAGTTATATGCGGAAGATATGAAGGATTGGATGAGAGAATAAGCTTGCTTGCCGATGAAGAATTTTCCTTAGGGGACTTCGTTTTGGCTGGTGGTGAGCTTTTTGCTTTGGTTCTCTTGGAAGGAATTGCAAGGCTTTTGCCCGGAGTATTGGGCGACGAAGAAAGCATAAAAAGGGACTCTTTTAGGAGGTGGTTGGGAGCACCCGTATACACAAGGCCAGCGGATTTTAAAGGCATGAAAGTACCTAACATACTTCTTTCTGGAAATCACCAACTTATAAAACTTTGGGAACTTTGGCATTCCATAGAAAGGACCTTAAGATTAAGACCAGACCTTGTCCCAGAGGATTTAAAAGATATAGAAAAAGAAATGGTATTAGCCATAAAAAGAGGCATGGACTTTGAAGACTGGCTTAAAGAGTTTGGTCATAAAAGGGCTATCAAGAAGCTTGAAGATTTGTAGAATTTTCCCTTATGTACTCCAAAGCTATATCCATACCAAATTTTTTAATTTCCCTAAGCTTTAACTTTTTTGCTTCTTTGATAAGGCTTATGCCAAGGTCTCCTATCCTTTTGCCCTCTCCAAGTAAAAGGGGAGCTATAAATACCCAAAGGCGGTCAAAAAGGTTTTCTTTTATAAAGGTTGTATGTGTTGTGGAGCCACCCTCTACAAGAATATGCATTATTTCCATAAAGTAAAGCTCCCTTAAAACTTCCTTCAAGTTTAATTTTCCCTCCTCCCACGGTGCCAATATTACTTTTATTCCCAGTTCTTCTAACCTCTTTATTTTATCTTCCTTTTCCACCGCTGATATTACAATGGTTTGAGCTTCCCTGTCCTTTACAATTTTTAAATCCTCTCTAATTTTTAACTGTGGATCAAGTACTATCCTCACAGGCTGTTTTTCCCAAGGGAAGGCTCTTATCGTTAGCTGGGGGTCATCTGTCAAAGCTGTGTTTATACCTACGAGCACTGCCGTGGCTTCTGCCCTTAACTGGTGAACAAAGGCCCGTGATTCCTCAGAGCTTATCCATTTACTATTACCAGTTTTTGTTGCCATTGTCCCATCTATGCTTTGTGCCCATTTTAGGGTTATATATGGTCTCCTCTGGGTTATATAAACGAAAAAATCCTCGTTAAGTTTTTTCGCTTCTTCTTCCAAAACTCCTACCAAAACCTCTATGTTAGCCTTTTTTAATCTTTCTACTCCCTTTCCAGATACAAGGGGGTTTGGGTCAAGGGTGGCAATTACTACTCTTTTTAAGCCTGCTTTTATTATTGCATCAGTACATGGTGGAGTCCTTCCATAGTGGGTACATGGCTCAAGGGTCACATAAAGGGTTGCTCCTTTAGCCTTTTCACCAGCCTTTTGGAGGGCTATAACTTCCGCATGGGGCATTCCAGCTTTTTCGTGATAACCTTCTCCAACTATTTGACCATCCTTTACTATAACACAGCCAACAGTGGGATTGGGATGGGTAAGGCCCTTTCTTAATTTTGCAAGCTCAAGAGCCCTCCCCATAAATTTAATATCTTCTGCTATCACGCCTTTATGCTTTCCTCCATTATTTCCCTCATAAGCTTTTCTACTTCCTCTGCTATATGGCTAACTTCTGGCTTATCAAACATATTAACCATGGCACTGGGTGATATTGTGCTTATTATTGTTTTTCCTTCCTTCTCAAATAAAGCTATTCTACAAGGCATGGCAGTGGAGAAGTAAGGATCTACCGATAGAACCTGGCTTGCATGCCTTGGAGAGCACACTTCCACTATAACACAAGAATAGTCTATTGGAACTCCTTTACTTTGGAGTATATTAGAAACCTCGTGAACAGCCATAACGCCAAAACCCTTTGCCTTTGCCACTTCTTCCAATTTCTGCCTGACTTCCTGAAGGCTTTTGTTGGTTTCTAAGGTTATAAGCATACTTCTACCTCCTCTTAAGGAATTCTAAAATATCTAAGTATATTATCTTAAAAGCATCCTCGGTTGCCTCTTTTCTTTGCAAATCGCCAATAGCACCCGTGGGCTGAGAATAGGGCACGCTTACGTAAAAGCTTTTTCTTGTATTCTCTATACTAACACTAAGCCGCATTTCCATATTGTAAGCGCTTACCCTTTGCTGAGGTGAATATGCTATTGGAGTTTCCCTAAAAAGCTCTATTTGTAGTCTTACTTCCTTTGATCCCTCTTTGCAACTAATACTATTACCGCTTTCTAAGATAGCCTTTTCTACAGTTTTTACAAAGGCATAGCCTAAATAAGGCTCCTTATAGGGATCCACTAAATCTTTTATACACACATCTTCCGAGAAGGCAAAAGAAAATAAAAGCAGAAGTAAAAGTAACATAGTTTATAATTTTAATCCCAAAGTAGAGTTCAATAGCTAAAACCCTCTTTATAATATAACTTGCTTTACAAAAATTATATGGGGTAGCTTGCTTAATTGCTCTAAAACCTCTTCTGGTATGGGATCATCAAGATTTAGAATGCCTAAGGCTATACCACCTTTTTTCTCCCTTCCCAATCTAAAGCCCGCTATGTTTATACCTGCATTGCCCAATATGGTACCTATCTTACCAATCACACCCGGCACGTCTCTATTTTCAAAAACCAACATTATGCCCTCTGGCTCCACATCAACCCTGTAGTTGTCAATTTGGAATATTTTTGCTATGTGCCCTTCCAAAACAGACCCAGCTACCACTTTTTCAGTGCTATTACCCCTTGCCACAACTTTTATATAATGCTTATAGTCTTCGCTCTCTTCCGAGGTTAGCTCTTCAACCTTTATTCCCCTATCCCTTGCCACGTAGCTGGCGTTTATGATGTTTACAGGGAAATCTACTGTCTCCTTTAATATTCCCATGAGCACTGCCGAGGCTATTGGATGGAAGTGCTCTGCTATATCTCCCCTTACTTCTATATGCACCTCCCTTATACCCTCTTCAGCCCATTGGACAAGGAACCTTCCCATCTTCTCCGCAAGGTCAAGATGTGGCTTTATAAGAGTTAAAACAGAAAGATCTGGGAAAGGAGCATTTACTACATACTCTACCGTTTGACCCCTTAATGCTTTTATAACTTGCTGGGCAACTATCACCGCCACATTTTCTTGAGATTCATACGTATTGGCACCTATATGGGGGGAAAGAGATACATTAGGAAATTTTGCGACTTGCTTTATAAAATCATAAGGTGGTGGCTCTACGGAAAAAACATCAAGCCCAACACCCGCCAATTTTCCACTTTCCAAAGCCCATATTAAATCCTCATCCTTTACTATTCCCCCCCTTGCACAATTTATAAGTATGGAACCATCCTTCATAATTTCAAACTCTTTCTTGGTTATCATATGCTTTGTTTCGTGAGTAAGGGGAGCATGAATGGTAAGTATGTCTACTTGCCTTAGCATATCGTGAAGTTTATCAAAGAGCTTTACACCAAGCCTTTCCGCTTTTTCCCTTGGTATATAAGGGTCATAAGCATAAACGGTCATTCCAAAAGCCTTTGCTCTTATAGCTACCTGGGATCCAATGTTTCCAAGACCTATTATTCCAAGTACTTTACCATAAAGCTCCGTTCCCATAAATTTTTTCCTGTCCCACCTTCCTTCCACCATGCTATTATGGGCTACGTGAGCATTCCTTACCACGTTTAACATATGGCATAGAGTAAGCTCCGTTGCTCCTATGGTGTTTGCACCAGGAGTATTTATCACCAATATGCCCTTCATAGAGGCTGCTTCTATGTCCACGTTATCCACACCAACACCAGCCCTACCTATAACCTTTAAATTCTCACCCCTTTCTATGAGCTCTGCCGTTACTGGTGTTCTACTTCTGGTAATTATGCAATGATAGTCCTTTACCACTTCAAGAAGTTCTTCGTAGGATATATCTGGCTCGTTATCAACCTCAAAGTCTGGTTCACGCCTGAGTAATTCAATGCCCTTTTCCGAAATAGGGTCGGTTATAAGGATCTTATACATATTGCGCGTACCTCCAAAGGATGTAATATATTAGCATATCACGAAAATAAGCAAAATGGGAGATTAATCATGAAGTTGGATTTAAGTAATTTTATAAAAGGCTCACAAGCAAATAACTGGACGCAGGATAGTTTTAAGGATTATCTTTCAAATTCCCTTATAGAAATTATAAAGCTTGAGTTAGAAAGCTTGCCAAAGGATCATTGGGAAAGGACATTGCAAACATGGAAAAGAATATGCCATTTTTGTAAAAACATGATGAAGAAAGAAGAAAAAGAAAGACAAAAGCTTTACGAGAAGTTTGGATTTGATCAGATGATGATATACACGGCAGAAAGTGTTATAGAAAAGCTAAGCATTGCATACAGCCTTGGGTTTATGGAAGAAAAGGATCCTCCAGAAAAGATAATAAAAATTGGCTTGGAAAACCTTAAGGATAATTCGGAAATCATAAGCTTTATGAAAAAGTTCTTTGAAGGATAAATTATTTCTTATGAGAGTTGCCGTAGGTATGAGTGGTGGTGTAGACAGCAGCGTATGTGCCTTGCTTGCCAAAAAGTCTGGTTATGAAGTCATAGGAGTTACTTTGAGGTTTCACAAAGAAGAGTGCCTTCCTTACGATAAAAGGCTCTGTTGTTCTCCGCAGGATGTAAAGGATGCGGCGAGGGTTTCTAATTATCTTGGTATACCCCATATAACTTTATCTTGGGAAAGGATTTTTGAAGAGAGAGTTATAAATTATTTCATAGAAGAGTCTCTATCGGGCAAAACGCCAAATCCTTGTGCAATATGCAATAGGGAGGTAAAAACGGGCTTTTTAGCGGAATATTTAAACAAAGTGGCAGATATTGATAAACTAATAACAGGCCATTATGCAAAAATAGTGGAGTACAAGGGCAAAAAACTAATTCAAAGGGCAAGGGATGTAAAAAGGGATCAATCATACTTTCTTAGCCTTGTAAAAAGGGAGCATATTGACCTTTTGGAGTTCCCTTTAGGTGATCTAACAAAGGAGGAAGTTAGAGAAATAGCAAAAAGGGAAGGCCTGCCTGTTTGGGACAAGAGAGATTCTCAAGATGTATGTTTTTTAATGGGTAAAAGCCCTGGTGAATTTCTGGAAGAAAGGATAGGAAAAAGGGAAGGATACTTTTACTTTGATGGAGAATCTGTTGGCAAGCATAAAGGCTTTTATCATTACACCATAGGTCAAAGAAAGGGCCTTGGGGTAGCCCTTGGCTTTCCAGTTTATGTTTGCGGTATTGATGCAAAGAATAACGCCGTCTTTCTATGTAGAGAAGAAGAGCTATACAGAGATTGGCTACTATTGGAGAGCATAAATTTCCACCTTGAGCTGGAGCTTTGGGAAAAACCAAAGGCTCAAATAAGATACAGAAACGAGCCCGTTTATGTGAAAGATATACAAAAAACACAAGAAGGATATCTCATAACCTTTGAAAAACCCTTAAGGGGAATTACTCCTGGTCAAGTCTGTGCCTTTTATGAAGATGATATTCTATTAGGAGGTGGAATAATTAAGGAATGATAGTATACGGCAAAAATCCTGTGATAGAGGCTCTTAGGTCTGGAAAATCCATAGAAAAGATCCTTGTTGCCCATGATTCCCATCCACCCTATCAGGTGGTTAAGTTATGTAAAGAAAGAGGAATAAAAATACAAAAAGTACTAAGACAGAAAATAGAAGAACTATCGGGAACTAAGAAGAATCAAGGAATACTTGCCCTACTTAGCCCAATAGAATACGTGGAACCGCAAAGGCTTTTCAAAAAAGCCATAGAAGAATCTTCTTTCTTTTTAGTGCTTGACCATATAACCGACCCACAAAACGTGGGGAATCTTCTGAGAACTTGTGAAGTTTTTGGTGGTGTAGGAGCTTTAATACCAAAGGATAGGGCTTGTCCCATAAATGAGACAGTGGTTAAAGCCTCTGCTGGTGCCGTATTTCATCTTATGCTTTCAAAGGTTGGCAGTCTTTCTAAGAGTTTAAGGGTGTTTAAGGATATGGGTGGATGGGTTGTGGTTATAGAGAGGGGAGGAAAAGATATTAGGGATTTTGATTTTCCAAAGTCTTGTGCCCTTGTGCTTGGCTCCGAGGGAGAAGGAGTATCAAAAAGTGTAATGGAGATAGCGGATGTTGTACTTTCTATACCTATGCTTGGGAAAATAAACTCTTTGAATGTTTCTTCCGCTGGAGCTATTGCCATGTGGCAGTTTGTAAGCAAGGCAAAAGTTTAGGATATTAGCTTTCTTATTTCCCTTCGGTATACCAAGTAGAAGATGATAGCCCTAAGGGTGGTTTCAAGGCTCATAAAGATCCAGGGCACTATGGGATTGGGTACAAGCTTGAGGAAAAACATAGAAGGCAAAATTCTAAAAAGCCAGAAGGAAGAAAGGTTCACAAAGAGGGGAATATGAGTTTTTCCCATTCCCTTTAGAGAACCAGAGAATATGCTGGCATAAGCCATTTGCGGCTGCGAAAGGGCAACTATGATAAGGTAATACACGGCATAGCTTATAACCTCTTTATCTCTTGTAAATACTAAGGAAAAGTACTGGGGGAAAAGGGCTATAAGCAGCCCTATCGTGCCCATTATAAAAGCTGTAGTGTGAGCACTAATTCTAACTCCGTAATCAAGACCTTTAAAGTTTTTGGCTCCATAATTTTGCCCAGAAATAGTGGTAGAAGCCACCATCATACCAAAGCCTATCATAAAGGATATGCTTTCAATCCTTAGACCCACTTGATGGGCGGCAAGAGCCTTATCCCCAAACTGAGCCACAAGACCCACAAAGACATTAAAGGATAAACTGGTAAAAGCCCTTTCTACGGCCGTAGGAGTACCTATACGAATCATCCTTAGAAAAAGTTCTCCATCAAGCTTGGGAGTTATAGGAAAGGGTTTTTTATATTTAAGGTATAGGTATAGATAAAATAAAAGCCCAGCCACTTCTGAGAGGGCCACTCCAAAACCAGCTCCAGCAACCTCAAGACGGGGAAAGCCAAGCTTTCCATATATAAGCAAATAAGCGGTGCTTATGTTAACTACGTTCATAAGAAGGGCAACTTTAAAGGGAGTTTTTGTATCTCCATAGCCATTATACGCCGCATAAAAAGTATTGGTTGTAAATCCCACGGTTATAAACAGAAAGATGGGTTGCAAATATTCTCTTGCAAGCTTTACCACTCCATGGGAGGCGCCAAAGGATAGCATTAGGTAGGCTATTAAATCCTCTCCAAAAAAGGTAAGGGGAAGGGCTATTGCTATGGCAATAATAAGCCCCCATATAAAAGCTGGAGATGGATCCTTGTTGGCTCCTACCCTTTGGGCTACCAAGACGGTGGTACCTGTATAGGCAAGCGCCATGAGGGAATAAATAAACCAGAGCATACTGGAAGAATATCCAACGGCTGCCACGGCGGTTGCCGATATACCAGACACCAAAATAATGGAAAAGGTGCTTTCTATGATATAGAGGAGGTTTACAAAAATTATGGGCGTGGCAAGTCTAAAAATCTTGATTGCTACAGAAACTTTTGATTCCGAAGGATCTAATAATACCTTGTTATTTTGCATAAGCTTTCATAATCTCCATGGTTTTTTTGTAGCCCATCCTATATATTTCCTCAACCTTTGTAATGCTAAAAAGAGAATAGTTATTAAGGTCTGGCTCTATTATTATGTGGCATAACTCCTTTCTCTTGTCTACATTGGACCTAACAGCCAAAAGAAAACTTCTTACAATTATCTGGAATATGCTATTTACCTTTTCTATGCTTACGCTCGGGTTTACGTTCACACCCACAATAAGACCCTCCAAAGGGAGTACAGGCTCCACTGGAAGGTTATTGGTTATTCCTCCATCTATTAGAAGATATTCTTTATACTTAACTGGTTCAAATATACCAGGGAGGGCACAACTACCTAAAAGAATGGGCACAAGAGCGCCTTCATCAAAATAAATAGTGTTCCCGCTTTTTATGTCTACCGCTCCTATGAAAAGTTTTTTCTTTGTATCTTTTATATCCGCTGGCAGTTTTTTACTTAAAAATCTACTCGCTTCCCTCAGGGATATAAAACCCAATTTGGGAAATACAGGCTTTAAGTATCTAAGCCATTCTTTTGATTTTATTATTTTTAGCATTTCCTCTGGAGTGTATCCACTGCAATAGAAAGCCCCAACAAGGGCACCAGCACTAACACCGCTTACTGCCTTTATTTCAAAACCGAGTTCTTCCAAAGCTTTTATAACACCTATATGAGCTATACCACGAGCTGCACCACCTGATAAAACTAAATTAACCTTCATTTGTTAAAAGAATAGTACAAAAACAAGCTATTCCCTCTTCTTTACAAAAACCCTCCCTGCTTTTCCCTTTAAGGGATATTTTTTCTTTTTCCACTTCAAGAAGTTTTGAAAGATTTTCCCTTATAGCTTCTTTATAGGGCGAGATTTTTGGCTCATTGGCAATTATTACACAATCAAGATTTACCAGTCTGTATCCCTTTTCTCTTACCCTTTTTACTGCTTCTTTTATGAATATTTCCGAGTTTGCCCCTTTCCATTTTGGGTCCTTATCTGGAAAAAGCTCGCCTATATCTGGCTCATCAATTGCTCCCAATAGGGCATCGGTTATAGCATGCAACAAAACATCTCCATCGGAATGCCCTTTTAAACCCTTTGGAAAGTCTATTACAATTCCGCCAAGCTTTAAGATTTTTCCCTCTTCAAAGGAGTGAGAATCAAAACCAAGTCCTATACGAATATTCATTGATTTTGAAACTTCATAAAGTAAAAGATAAGCCAACCAGTTATGGCTACATATATCCATACAAAAGCGGTAATTGGTGCTATTTTTTTATGCTTTCCAAATAACCCTTTAAAGGCATACCTTAGGGTAATAATAGCAAGGGGAAAGTTTATAATGGCAAGTAGGGTATGAGACCATAATATAAAAAGAAAAAGGCTTTTATTGGGACCTTCGTACTTTCCTACAGGAATTAATCCTTGAGCTTGTAAAAAGTTACGCAACACATACAAAAATACAAAAATCAAAGCAAAAACAGAAGCCGTTATCATGGCCTTTTTATGGGCATCCCTCTTGCCAGCCTTTATTAAGAAAATTCCCAAGACTATGGCAAGCCCACTTATGGCTATTGCGGTCATACTTAGTATAGTGATTAACTCAACCAACATGGCACAACCTGTCTTGTAGTATTTTAAGAAGGATTTTTAGTATGTCAAGTGGATTAGAGATATTTCAAAAATAACAATTCCACAAGATTATGTATTTTTCACATCCCACACAGTTCAGATACAACCAACTTTTTACTTGAAAAGAGTATAGCTATAATCCTCTTCACATCCCACACAGTTCAGATACAACTTGCTTAGAGGAACTTAACCCTTTCATCCATTGCCTGACTTCACATCCCACACAGTTCAGATACAACGAGATAGAACCATATTTAACCGCCCTTACACAACGAGCTTCACATCCCACACAGTTCAGATACAACTCAACATCC
>CALLAD010000073.1 GCA_938002625.1 uncultured Aquificaceae bacterium | reverse complement strand
CCTTTGCCAAATGCCATAAAAGGCATAAATCCATTCTGGCCTATTTTCGGAAAATATAACAACCCTTTCATTGGGAAGTATATCCACGAGACTTGCAAAGCTGGAAATATTTTCTATAAGCTCCTTATAGCTTATTCTGGTATTTCCCTTTATAAGTGCTACCTTTCCATAATCTTTAAGCTCTGGTATTACAAGACCCTCTTCTAAAATTAGCTTCATAATAGAAAGTATAAGGAAAAGCTACTCTTCCTTCTCTTCCTTTTCCCTCTTAAAGTTTGGTTGATAATGGGATATAGCCTCTTTGGTAAAGGTTATTCTTGTATTGGCATCTACTTTAAGGGTTACTGTGTTATCTCCTATTTCCACCACCGTCCCCCAAATACCACCACTGGTCACCACCCTATCACCCTTCTTTAAGTTTGCCAAGAACTCTTGATGTCTTTTACGTGCCTTGCTTTGTGGTCTTATAAGCAAGAAGTAAAATAGGGCAAAAAGTAAGATAAAGAAGATAAGCTGGAATAATAAAGCTCCCACTGGGCTTCCACCGTGTCCCGTTTGTTGAGCAAAAGCTATATCTATCATAGCTTCTTATTATAGCACAAGCTCAAATTTAACAGGTCTGCCCTCTTGATCTCTTACCTCAAAGATTAAACCGCATCCATCTGAACTTTTTCCTACCTTACCCAATGGTTGGCCCTTCTTTATTCCTTCTCCCCTTCTTACCAATAGGCTATCCGCCCTCCCGTAGACATAAACCAAACCATCGGCTCTTTCTATCATAAGCACCCATCCATAGTTTTTTATATCGTTGCCCGCATACAAAACCCTTCCATCGCTTACAGACCTGAAAAATTCGTCGCAGGAGGTAGATATATAATAGCCTTTCTCCGTAGGCGTAGCCCTTCCCCTTACGGGTGATTGCACTTTAAGAATTGTAGGCCTTTCTTCTTTCTTTACTTCTTGTCTTGGTATACTCTTCTGCCTTTGTTCTTGTGTAGCCTCTGGCTTTTTTTGCTTATCTCTTATTTCTATATGAATTATTCCACATCCATTAAGGAATATAAGAAACAGGATTATCAAAGGCCTCATTTTCTATAAGATTATAAGCCTCTGGGATGGCATCCACAATGTCTAAAGCCCTAAGGCTCTCCCTGTGCCTTTTCCTCTCTACAATTTCTCCAGCCAATCCATGTAGGAAAACACCAAGCCTTAAAGCCTTTTCTACAGGCAATCCCCTGCCTATTAAGGCTACAAGAATCCCCGATAAAACATCTCCAACACCACCTTTTGCCATCGCAGGGCTTCCCCTTATAGATAGGTAGGCTTTACCCTCTGGCGTTGCTATTACTGTCCTTGAAGATTTTAAAACTAAATAGCATCCGTACTTATTTGCAAACTCTTGAGCAACATCAATTAAATTCTCTTGTATATACTCCTTTTCCAAGCCACTTAATCTTTCAAATTCTCCCACATGGGGAGTAAGCACGGTAATGCCTTTTCTTTCCCTTAAAAGCTGAACTCCTAAATCGGCAAGGTTGTTAATTCCATCGGCATCAAGCACTATAGGTTTTTCAATCCCTAAGAGGATTTCCTTAACAAAGCTTTGCCCTTCCTTGTACCTATCCATACCCATACCAAGGGCTATAGCAGAAAATCTATGAGAAATATTTAAAACTTCCCTTGCAGCATCCACCGAAAACCTTCCTTTACCTTTTAAAGGAATGCTCATTTCTTCCACAAGGCTTGCCTCAATTATAGGGTTTAAATCTTCTGGAATACCCACGCTTACAAGACCAGCACCTGTTCTTGTTGAAGCCTTGGCACTCATAATAAGGGCTCCCGTTTTTCCAGTACTGCCCCCCAATATAAGAACATGCCCCATGCTTCCCTTGTGTACGTCTGGTTCCCTTGAAGGTACTTCAACCTTTAAGATAAGCTCCCTTTTAATATCCTTTGCAAGCTCTTGGGGTATACCTATGTTGGCCACATACAGCTTTCCACACTTTTTTGCGGAGGGATACAAAAGGTGGCATACTTTTGGAAATTGAAAGGTTACGGTTATGTTTGCCTTTACGGAAGGAGAAAAATCCTTTCCACTATCGGCAGAAAGCCCCGATGGAATATCTATGGAAACCACGGGCAAGCCCGATTTGTTTATAAACTCAATACCTTCATAGCCCTTGCCCACTGCTGGAGGCTCAAAACCAGTGCCAAAAAGAGCATCCACTATAAGCTCATAGTCTTCAACCTTTACATCCTTAAGGGGCTCAAGCCCAAGCCTTTTCAATATGCCATACTGCAAAGAAGCATCGCCCTTTAATTCTTCTCCAAGAGCAAGAAGATAACCCACCTTGTAACCAAGGAGATGTAAATGCCTTGCCACCACAAGCCCATCACCACCATTGTTACCCTTACCAGCCACCACAAGCACCCTTTTAACATTGGGAAATTCCCTTCTTATAACTTCAACAACAGAAAGCCCAGCCTTTTCCATGAGAAGGATGGAAGGTATGCCTATTTCATTGATTGCAAGATTGTCAATTTTTTGCATTTCCTTTGATTTGAGTATCTTCATGGGTATAGTATATATTCTATTAAGCTATCTTAACCTTTTTAAAACCGCCTTTTGGATTACAGAAAATCTATCCTTAACTCCAAAATCCTTGTAGAGACTTTCCGTTAAAGAGCCATCTGGATAGTTTGTCTTCTCCTGAATAGCTATTAACTCCGTAACTACAAGCAAAAATTCCACAGTGAATTCTCCGACGTTATCTAATTCTTTGAATCTCTCCACGTGTTCTTTTTTAAAGAATTGCAAGCTTGGTGGAAAGGAATTTGCTGGTTTTATCTCCCTAATCATATTTAAAATGTGGTCCCTTAGTTCTAAGGTTAGTCTCGGGTTGTAGGCAAGCTTGATATACATTTCCACTATTAAATGAATGTGGGCTGGAGTGCGTTCCCTTCTCCTGTTTGGTTCCTTGAATTTTACAACAAAATCGTAGGGGGACTCTGGCTTTCTACCTGGATAAACT
>CALLAD010000072.1 GCA_938002625.1 uncultured Aquificaceae bacterium | reverse complement strand
TTTCTGAGGATGGCACTCCATACTTTCTGGAGGCAAATACCATACCTGGTATGACGGAGCTTAGCCTCTTTCCAATGGCCTGTAAGAGGATTGGTATAGATATGAAAGAGCTTTTGAAAATCTTACTAAATCTTTGATAATAATCAAATCATCAAAAGAGGTACTTAGAAATCTCTTGCTTTAGTGAAGGGTTTAATCCAAGCTTTCTTAGCTTATCATCCTCTGCCTTTAAGAATTCGTACAAGTTCTGGAAGTTTCTATAAATAAGCTTTTTCTTTGCTTCTCCTATTCCCCTTATCTGATCCAGCACGTCTTTTATTCCCTCCTTTACCCTTAGCTTTCTGTTGTAAGTAAGAGCAAAGCGGTGAGCTTCGTCCCTTATAAGACCAAATACCCTGTATAGTATGGGATGCTTTTTTAACTCTATCTCCTTTCCCTCCTCCCATATTAGTATTTCGTTTTCCTTTGCAAGGGAAAAAACCTTAATGGGTAAAGAAAATCTATTCCTGACCCTTATGGCCACATTTAGCTGGCCGTATCCTCCATCTATTAACCATAAATCGGGCATTGGTTCCTCTCCATCCTTTAACCTTTTTGCCCTTCTTGTTAATACTTCTTCCAAGGCTTTATAATCATCTATACCTTTAAAGCTCTTTATCCTATACCTTCTATAATCCCTTTTGTTCATGCTTCCTTCTTCCCAAACCACGCAAGAACCAACGCTGTAATCTCCATAAAAATGGGAAATATCAAAGCCTTCAATTCTTTTTGGGAGGTCAATAGAAAGAACTTTTTGAAATTCTTCCCTTAAAAGCTCAGGATCTATCCAATGCCCAAGATTTTCCTTTATAAGCTCCTCCAATTGCTTGTCTATTTCGTTGCTTATTCCAAAATCCCCTCTTTGTCTTAGCCACCATAGGACTTCTTCTGATAATTCAAAGTTCACAAAAAGCTTTCTGGGAATTGGGTTTGTATAATAAAAGCCCAAAAGAAATTCCTCAATTTCATCCACGCTTTCAAGGGTTATTACTTGTTTATCTACAAGCCTTCCAGACCTTATCAAAAATAAGCCTACTAATCTTCCCATGCTGTAAATAATGTCTGCGTTGGAAAAAGCAAGGGCAGAAACTCTTTGCCCTTCCAATAGGTTTTCAAGGGCTTGTATTTGATCTCTAAGCATGGCACATTTTTCAAAGTTAAGATGTTGCATTTCCTCCTCTATCTTTGAATAAAGCTCTTCCAATACTTGGCTAACTTCTCCCGATAGTAAAGCTATGGCCGATTTCACAGAAAGTTGGTAGGATTCTTTATCCACATATCCACAGCATGGAGCAGAACAAAGGCCAAGATGATAATCCATGCATGGTTCTTTCCTTATAGGCATGGGGTCACAAGTGCGAAGCTTGAAAAGTTTATGTAAAAGCCTTTTTACCCTTTTTGCCTTTGATGTGGTAAAGAAGGGACCAAAAAGCTGACCCTTATGCTCCAAACCCCTTACAACCTTTACCGTGGGAAAGCTTTCCTGAGTTATCAAAAGTAAAGGATATCCTCCACCATGCTTATGCATTACATTGTACTTTGGCTTGTGCAATTGTATAAGGTCAACTTCAAGGGTAAGCGCTTCATAGGTATTTCTTGTTATAGTCCATTCTACGCTTGTGGAGTTTTCTATTATAGCCCTTTCTTTCCTATCTCCTTTTTCTGCAAGCTTGTAATGTTGAACAAGTCTATCTCTTAGGTTTTTAGCCTTGCCTATGTATAGATACCTATTGCCTTTCTTGAAAATATATACCCCGGGCTTTTCTGGAGCCCTTTGAAGTTCTAATAAAGTGACCATATTAGTTTTTAATAATATACTTTTCCTTATGTTTGTTGATAGGGTAAAAATACATGTAAAAGCTGGAGATGGTGGGAATGGTGCGGTAGCCTTTTTAAGGGAAAAGTATAGACCCTTTGGTGGACCAGCTGGGGGAGATGGTGGAAAGGGGGGCGATGTAGTACTTGTGGCAACTTCTCGGAAGCATACCCTTTATGACTTTAAATTCCAAGCCCATTTTAGGGCTCAAAGTGGAGAACATGGTAAGGGAAAAAACCAGCATGGAAAGGATGGAGAAGACCTTATCATATACGTGCCCGTTGGTACTGTTGTAATAGATGAAAAAACTGGAGAAATTATATGTGATCTTGTGAAAGACGGCCAAAGGTGTATAGTGGCAAAAGGTGGAAGGGGAGGAAGAGGAAATGCCAAGTTTGCCACACCCACTAATCAAGCTCCAAGGTATGCAGAAAAGGGTCAAAAGGGAGAAGAGAAATGGCTCATACTGGAATTAAAGCTTATAGCCCATGTTGGCCTTATAGGCCTTCCCAATGCTGGTAAATCTACCCTTATATCCAAGCTAACAAAGGCAAGACCAAAAATAGCCAACTATCCTTTTACTACCTTATCACCAGTGCTTGGAGTAATGGAAATAGATGAAGAGACCCATATAGTTCTTGCCGACATTCCCGGACTTATAGAGGGAGCAAGCCAGGGAAAAGGTCTTGGTCATGATTTTCTTAGGCATATAGAAAGGACAAAAATACTCTTGCATCTTATAGATATATCGGATATGAGGGAAGAGGACCCAATAAAAGCTTTTGAGGTAGTAAACAAGGAGATGGAAAGCTACAGTAAAGAGCTTTTGAAAAAACCTCAGATAGTTGTAGGCACAAAAATAGACGCCCTTTTGGATAAATCTTACATAGAATTTTTGGAAAGGGAATTCAACAATAGGGGTTATCCTTTTGTACCCATATCGGCGGTTAGTGGCGAGAACCTTGATAAATTAAAGTATTTAATAGTAGAGAAATTGAAGGAGCTAAAGGATGAAGCAAAGGTATAGTATATCTTTAAGCCCTCAAATACCCAATGAAGTGGAAGTAATAGAAATAGAGGAATCGGAGCAATTCGTGGCTTTTCAAGAGGAGCCCCAAATATACGAAGGAAAAAGAAAGGAGTCCTTTAGCGTTATATTCGTGGATGGTGTAAGAAGGACGGAAGCCCTTGCTTATGTAAAGGATGAAGAGAAGGGAGAACATTTTGAAGGAGCTTTTGTATCCCTTGGTGCAGGTGCCCTAAGGATAGAGCATGGGAGAGTTAACCTTGTAAAGGAGTCTTTGATACTATCCAATACAAAAAGAACCTTTTTTCTAAGAGGTAACTTGCCCATTAAAGAGCTATGGGATTTTGTTATCATTCCCGTAGATGGTGAAATATCCGTAGAAGTAAACCGATACATGAAGGAGGAACTGGAAGCCTCCATTGCCAGACAAGCTTGGCAAAAATTTTCTACTGACCTTGTAATTTGCGATGGAACATTAAGTAATAAATTAAGAAACACCCAATGCGTGGGTTTTGTCAAAAGTATTAGAAAACTGTACTTTGATAATAGGTATCTAAACCTTCTTTATGAGTTAAAACCTGGACAAAGAAGTCCCATTATAAAGGTTCATTATCAAAGTACACAAGAAGAAAAGGAAAAAGTGGATAAGTATGCATGGTATATAAAGCTTTCTCCAGAAGGGGGTATGCATAGCCTTGCCAGATTGGAAATATTCCCCCAATGGGATATGAACTTACTAAGAGAAATAGCGGACCTTTCTGCTGGCATATTACCATATTTTGCAAGCCAGCCCTTTCAAGATAGAAGAGCTCCCCAGAACCTTTTGCCCGTTGGTAAGCTTGAAAATTTTCTTAGGCGTCATCTTGGACCCTATGGCATAATAAGAAAGCAAATACTTGAATGGTTGAAATCTTCCTCACAATAGGAACAGCCTATATCTTAAAAAAGGCGGGTGTATTTTCCCAAGATAATTCAAGGGTATTGGTTAATTACGTGCTCTACTTTGCCTTACCCTTGATGAGCTTTAAAGCAGCTCATGGATTGGGATTTTCCAAGGAAGTTTTTTATGTGGGCTTGGGTGCTTGGAAAGTAATACTCCTTTCCTTATTTTTTTCCTATATTGTAGGAAGGCTTTTAAAGCTTGATAGTGGAAATTTAAGAAGTTTAATGGTGACTTCATCCTTTGGGAACACTGCCTTTCTTGGATATCCCTATAGCTTTTCCTATTACGGAGAGGAAGGTTTAAGGTTCGCCATCATATATGACAATGTGGGATCCTTTCTTGCGATTTCTTCCATAGGCTTTTTAATAATCAGTGGTAAACTAAGCCTTAAGTCTATATTATTGTTTCCTCCATTTCTTGGGCTTATTCTGGGTTTCTTTTTAAGGGGCTACCAGTTGCCAGCCTTTTTGGAGAGATTTATAGACTTTTCTGTGGCTTCCTTGCTTCCTGTAATCCTCTTTTCCTTAGGGCTTTCCCTTGATTTTTCCACTTTAAAAAAGGACAGGACTTTACTGGTTATAGCCATAGTAATAAAAATGCTCCTATCTCCCCTTATTGCTCTATTGGTTTTTAAAATCTATCCATTAGATCCTATAGCTTACAAGGTTTCCATTCTCCAGTCGGGAATGCCCACCATGATAACCGCCAGCATACTCCTTTTAAAGTATGGCTTAAATCATAACTTGGCTTTTGCCAGTGCTGGCATTGGCATATTGCTGAGCTTTGTACTTATGCCTCTTTGGTTCTTTCTTTTAAGCGTATAATATAAATCATAACTTTTTAAAAGGAGGTTCTTATGGCAAAAGGAACAGTAGCCTATAAGATACTAAAAGAGCATCTCGTAAGCGGAAAACTAATACCAGGAGAGGAAATAGCCATAAGAATAGACCAAACCCTTACTCAAGATGCTACGGGTACTATGGCTTACCTCCAGTTTGAGGCGATGGGAGTTGACAGGGTAAAAACGGAGCTTTCCGTCAGCTATATAGACCATAATATGCTTCAAACGGACTTCAAGAACCCAGACGATCATAAGTATCTTATGAGTATAGCCAAGCGCTATGGTATATGGCTTTCAAAGCCTGGTAACGGAATATGCCATCAGGTGCATGTGGAAAGGTTTGCAAAACCCGGTAAAACTCTTCTTGGCTCCGATTCTCATACTCCCACCTCTGGCGGTGTGGGGATGATAGCCATTGGGGCTGGTGGGCTTGATGTGGCGGCCGCCATGGCTGGAGAGCCCTTTTATCTAAAAATGCCAAAAATTGTCGGGGTAAAGCTTACTGGAAAACTTCCACCCTGGGTGACGGCAAAGGATATAATCCTTGAGCTTCTAAGAAGGCTTACAGTAAAGGGTGGTGTAGGAAAGATATTTGAATACTTTGGAGAGGGTATAAAGGAGCTTTCTGTACCAGAAAGGGCTACCATAACCAACATGGGAGCAGAACTTGGGGCTACCACCTCCATATTTCCATCCGATGAAATTACAAGAGCCTACCTAAAAGCCCAAGGAAGAGAAGAAGACTGGATAGAGCTTTTACCCGATCCCGATGCTGAGTATGATGAAGTAATAGAAATAAACCTTTCGGAGCTTGAACCATTGATAGCTTGCCCTCACTCTCCCGATAATGTTGTACCAGTTAGAGAAATAGAGGGCATAAAGGTAGACCAAGTGGTTATAGGTTCCTGCACCAATTCTTCCTTTGTAGACCTTACTCGTGCTGGTTTAATGCTAAGGGGAAGAAAAGTACATCCCGATGTTATCTTTGCAATAGCTCCTGGATCAAAACAAGCCTTGGAGTTTATAACCCAAGAAGGTATATTGTTAGATTTTCTAAAGGCTGGAGCAAGAATCCTTGAGAGCGCCTGCGGACCCTGTATAGGCATGGGCTATGCACCACCATCTGGTGGAGTATCCATACGTAGCTTTAACAGAAACTTTGAGGGAAGGTCTGGCACTCCCGATGCAAAAGTATACCTTGCATCTCCGGAGGTTTGCGTAGCATGCGCCATAGCTGGAGAAATAATAGACCCAAGGAAGTTGGCAGAAAGAGAAGGTATAAAGTGGATAAAGGTGGAAATGCCAGAAAAGTTCCCATACGGCGATGAAGCTTTTATCCCACCTTTACCAGAGGAAGAAGCTAAAAGCGTAGAAATATACAGAGGCCCCAACATAAAAGCTTTACCAGATTTTGATGAACTGCCAGAAAAAATTTCTGGAGAAGTTAGCTTAATAGTAGGAGACAACATAACCACAGACCATATAATGCCAGCAGGAGCAAAAATCCTGCCCCTTAGGTCCAACATTTACGCCATAAGCGAGTATGTCTATCATTATGTGGACAGAGATTTTGTACAAAGGGCAAAGGAAGTAAGGGATCAGAAGGGCAAGGCTAACATAATCATAGGTGGAGAAAACTACGGACAAGGTTCTTCCAGGGAGCATGCCGCTTTGGCACCAAGATTTTTGGGAGTTAGGGCCGTAGTAGCCAAATCCTTTGCAAGGATACATCATGCCAACCTTGTAAACTTTGGCATAATTCCCCTTGAATTTGTAGACAAGGAAGATTACAACAAATTCTCTTTGGGAGATGAAATAGAAATACCAGATGTAATAAAAAGATTAGAAGAAGGTAAGGAAATTATTATCATCAACAAAACAACGGGAGAGGAAATAGTTTGCAAGTATAACCTTACTCCAAAGCAAGTATCCGTTCTCTTGGCTGGTGGTCTGTTAAACTGGATAAAGAAAAAACAAAAGGTGGAGGTATAAAGCATGAAGATGCGTAAAGTTGTTTCCGTGGTGGGTGCTGGTAATGTGGGGGAACATACGGCAAGCCTTTTGGCTTTGAGGGGGCTTGTGGATGTGCGCATGTTTGATCTGCCAAAAAAGGATGGAGATAGGCTTATTGAACCAGTAAAAGGAAAGGCTCTTGATATTCAGCAGATGTTGTCAGCCCTCAATATTGATGGGAAGGTGGAGGGGTATACGGTAAGCCCAGAGGGTGAAGGTTATGAAGCTTTAAAGGATAGCGATATAGTAGTCATAACCGCTGGCTTTCCAAGAAGGCCTGGCATGTCCCGTGAAGACCTACTGGATAAGAACA
>CALLAD010000071.1 GCA_938002625.1 uncultured Aquificaceae bacterium | reverse complement strand
CTTCCTTTTTGCCTCTTCCACAATTTCTTTTACTATCTCTTCCTTGCCTATGTTTCCTGGGTTTATCCTTATACCATGTACTCCCTTTTCCATAGATTTAAAGGCAT
Source organism: uncultured Aquificaceae bacterium (assembly GCA_938002625.1). Lineage (GTDB taxonomy): Bacteria > Aquificota > Aquificia > Aquificales > Aquificaceae > Pampinifervens. Next base: position 5,703 of record CALLAD010000071.1, on the reverse strand, counting down.
AAGAGGGTGCAAAGTGTATATCGGCTATAACAGGCATGGGTGAGTTTTTCACTATATCTGGTAAAGCCTCCACATCCTCTTCATGGGGCACTGCAACCCTTATAAGCTCACATCCCGCTTGGTGTAATCTCCTTATCTGTTCAAGGGTGGCATCTATATGGTGTGTTTTTGTTGAAGTCATAGACTGGACAACAATGGGGGCATCTCCACCAACTTTTACCCACCCTACCCTTATTTGACGTGTCTTCCTACGTTCTATCATGATAGCTCCAGCATTCTAAGTATGGGTTTTTTCGCTTTTTCTATTATTTCCTCTGGGAGAGTTACCTCGTTTATTTCTTCCTTTAAAGTTTGATAAACCTTTGGCAGGGTTATACCTTTCATGGTGCAGCAGTACACGGTGCCGCAATAGTTCATAGACTCTGGGAATATGTATTCTTTATTGGGGTTTTTCTTCATCAATGTATACTTTAATCCTACTTCTGTTATTACTATTACCCTCTTAGCTTCGCAGCTTGTGGCGTAGTTTATTATCTGGGAAGTGGAACCAACAAAATCTGCAATCTCTATAACCTTTGGGTGGCATTCGGGATGTACGGCCACTTTGGCATCGGGATACTTTTCCTTTAGCTTTTGAACTTCTCTGGCTGTAAACTCAAAGTGTGGTGGACAAAAGCCTTGCCATATTATGAATTCCTTATCGGGCACATGTTTCTTTACCCAATTGCCCAAAGCTTGGTCTGGTATAAAGATTATCTTTTTACTTTCAAGCTTTTGAACCACTTTTATGGCATTGGCGGAAGTTACGCAAACGTCGGATACTGCCTTTACCTCTGCATTGGTGTTTACATATGCTACAACTTGAGCATCTGGATGCTCCTTTCTTAACTTTAATACATCCTCTGCCTTTATCATATCGGCCATTGGACAGCCCGATTCTGGGTTTGGATGCAAAACCCTTTTTGTTGGATTTACTATTTTTGCCGTCTCGCACATAAAGCGTACACCACAAAAGACTATAATATCTGCGTCCGTCTGTGAGGCCTTTCTTGAAAGCTCAAGGGAATCACCTATAAAATCTGCTATATCTTGTACCTCTGGCCTTTGATAATAATGGGCAAGTATAACGGCATTCTTTTCCCTTGCAAGCTTTTTTATTTCCTCCTGAAGTGCCCTAATATCCTCCTCTTTCAGCTCTTGCTCTTTTACAAGTTCTACTCTTCCCATAATAAAGTAGTATATGCCAAAAAGATATGGCATTTATGAGATAAAATAGGCATTTTGAAGCTATAATTATCCGTAATGCCTTACCTTTTGGCAAGGGTATACCTTAGGGAGGATGATACCTTAGAAGGAAAGCAAGCCCATAGGAGAATTTTAGAGCTTTTAAAGGGGTGGGGCGTATCGGGGGCAACGGTTCTAAAATCCATAATGGGCTATGGAACAACAAAAAGCTTTCATTACGAAGGCATAGAAGTTTTGTCCTATGGCTTACCAGTAATTATAGAATTTGTGGATAAAGAAGAAAAGGTGATGGAAGTTTTAAAGCTATTAAAAAATCTTGGTCTTTCCCTTTTTATAACCCTTGAAGAGGTGCGCCTTTGGCAATCCTCTTAGCCATAGCTTTTGGTGGTGCTATTGGCTCTTTGCTTAGGTTTATAGTTTCTAAGTATATACAATCAAAGATAGGCTTGGCCTTTCCAGCTGGTACTCTTATGGTAAATCTAACTTCCGCTTTTCTTATAGGCTTTGCCTTTGCTTTTTTGGCGGAAAGGCTGGATGTTTCTCCTACCTTTAGAGCCCTTTTTATAACGGGCTTTCTTGGTGGGTATTCTACTTACTCTACCCTGTTTTACGAAGCCTATTTTCTTTTGATGGAGGGGCAAATTATAAAGTTTCTTCTTTACTTGGCTCTTAGCAATCTATTGGGTTTAGTCTGTGTGGCTATTGGTTATACTTTTGGTAAACTTTTATAAAGATGGAATGTAAAGAAGCCCTACTTGTAAGAGTGTTTTTTGGGGAGGATGATAAGCACGAAGGAAAACCTTTATATAAGTATATGGTGGAATTTTGTAGAAAAAATAATATTGCAGGTGCCACCGTATTTAGGGGTATTTTGGGCTATGGTAAATCTTCTCTTATTCACAAAGGGGGAATATTTAAACTTTCCTCCGACCTTCCCATAGTGGTTGAAATAGTGGACTGCGAAGAAAGAATTCAAGAGATCCTTCCAGAACTTTCCAAAGTGGTAAAAAACGGGCTTATAACCCTTGAGAAAGTTAGGGTGATAAAGACGTAGTAGAAAAAGCCTTTTTTAACTCTTCCAAATACTTGTGATGGGTTAGGTCAAGCTGTAAGGGTGTTATGGAAACATAGCCATGATAAACAGCCCAATAATCGGTACCTTCTTCAAGATGCCATCCAAACTCTTCTGCAGTAATCCAATATAGGGGTTTCCCTGATGGGTCTAAAAGTCTTAGAACTTTCTCTTTGTAAGCCCTTTTGCCCTGACGGGTTATCATAAACCCTCTTATCTCTTCCCTTGGAAGATTTGGAATGTTTACGTTTAAATAAACATCTTCTGGCATACCATTTTCAAGAATTTTTAAAACCACTTCTTTGGCAACTTTTGCAACTTCTGAAAAAAGAATATCATCCCTTCCAAAGGCAGAAAAGGCCACAGAGGGGATGCCCAGTATTCTTCCTTCCATGGCTCCAGAAACAGTACCCGAATAGGTGATATCTTCTCCAAGGTTTGGACCTTCATTTATACCAGAACACAAAAGATCTGGTTTTTTACCATCAAGAAAAAGATAGTATCCTAAATGAACACAGTCGGCGGGTGTGCCACCTATAACAGTCCAAAAATCCTCATCTACTCTCCTTATCCTAAGGGGCTGGGTAAAGGTTAGGGAATGTCCTACACCGCTTAGGTTTCTATCGGGTGCCACAGTTATAACCCTCCCAAGGCTTTTTAATTCCTCCCTAAGGGCTCTTATGCCTTCAGAAAAGTATCCATCATCGTTGGTAAGTAAAAAGGTAAGCATAGCCTATATTTTAATCCTATGGAATGTCCCAAATGCAAGGGTACAGGATTTATAGAGAAGGATGGTGTTTTAGTGCTATGCTCTTGCAGGTATGAAGGCGTAGACCTTCAAAAGTATTTAAACATACCACCAAGGTTTATGAACGCGGATTTTGGGAATTACTTAGCTGTATCACCTTCTCAAAAAGTGGCCTTGGAAACATGCCTTCACTATGCGCATACCTTTGATCCAAAAGAGGGTAAAGGCTTAACCCTTGTTGGGCCTTCTCAAATAGGGAAAACCCATCTTGCGGTAGCCATCTTGAAAAAAGTGTACATAGAAAAAAAAGTAAGGGGATTTTTCGTTGATACAAAGGATCTTCTTTATAAGCTTCAAAACTATTCTAATGATAAATACTACAAGCTTATGAACTTTATACTAAAGGTACCCCTTTTGGTGCTTGATAACCTTGGAAGTGAAAGGCTTTCCGACTGGAGAACGGAAATTCTTTCCCATATAATTAATCACAGGTACAACTTTTTAAAGAGTACTCTTATTACCACCAATTATCCACTAAATAAGAGGGAAGGAGAATACGGCTCCCTTGAAGAAAGACTGTCACCCGAAATAGTAAGCAGAATATATCAAATGAACGAAATTGTATACATTACCACCTGAGATATCTTGGATAAAACCTTTTGGCTAAAAAGTAGCCTACAAAGAAACCACCTATATGGGCAAACCATGCCACTCCTCCCATTCCCATGAAGGGTAGGGTAATAAAGCCGTTAATGATCTGTGTAAGGATCCACATGCCTATAAAAAAGACAGCAGGAAGCTCCATAAAGGTCAAAAAGAAAAATATGGGAACAAGGGCAAGTATTCTTGCGTGAGGGAACATCCAATAGTATGCACCCAAAACTCCACTTATAGCACCGCTTGCACCAACCATAGGAATATTAGTAGCACCAAACATAAAACTAACAAAACTTTGAATAATAGCAGCACCAAGACCAGAGAGTATGTAAAAAAGCATGTATTTAAACTTTCCAAGCCTATCCTCTACATTGTCTCCAAAAACCCATAAGAACCACATATTTCCTATTATGTGTAGCCAACTACCATGAAGGAACATATGAGTAAAAAGGGATAGGGGATTTTCAAAGATTCTCTGGGGTATTAAGCCATAATGGTAAACAAAGACTTCAAGCTCCTCTTTGGGAAGAATAACTTCATAAAGCCAAACTAAGGAGCAAATGACAATTATGCTTACATTTACTATGGGAAAGCTTCTATGGGGATTTAAATCTCTTATGGGGATCATAGGATTATTATAGTAGACCAAAAGGGAGATATTATTATTAGTATGTTGGTTGCAAGAGATATTAAAAAGCTTTTTAAAAATAGGGAAATACTAAAGGGTGTGAGCATAGAAGTAAAAAGGGGAGAGATAGTGGGTCTTTTGGGACCAAACGGTGCTGGCAAAACAACCCTTTTTAACTGTCTTGTTGGATTTCTATCGGTGGATGGAGGAACCATAGAGCTTGATGGAGAAGATATAACCCATCTGCCAGCTCACAAAAGGGCAAGAAAGGGAATTACCTTTTTACCCCAAGAGCATACCCTTTTTGAAGACCTTACAGTTCTTGAGAATTTACTCATGTTCCTTGAATTCTTTGAAGAAAGCAAAGAAAGTCGCATAGCAAGGGCCGAAGAACTTTTGGGGGACTTTGGTCTTTTGGATTTAAAAAACCAAAAGGCTGGAAAACTCTCTGGAGGTCAGAAGAGAAGGCTTGAGGTGGCAAGATCCTTAATACCAAAGCCCAAGTATATATTCTTTGACGAGCCCTTTACGGGAATAGATCCCATAATGATAGGAGATATAAGGTCCATAGTGCTTGGTCTTAAGCATCAGGGTATTGGTGTACTTATAACAGATCATAATGTTAGAGAAACCATAAGAATGGTTGATAGGGTTTACATAATCAGCGATGGTAGGATCTTGGCGGAGGGAGAACCCTACCAAGTAAGCATGCAAGAAGAAGTAAGAGAAGTATATCTTGGGAAGGACTTTAGCTTGTAAAGGCTTATAATCTAAGAATATGAAAAGGAAAATAATAAGCCCTATAAACCTAAGAGAGGATAGACTTCCACCGGGTCAAAAGTGGATATCGGCTCCCATAGTCTACGATATAGTGGAAAACATACCCAATTGGAATATAAAGGATTACAAATTCAAGCTTTTTGGACTTGTGGAAAATCCCCTTGAGCTTAGTTACGAAGAAATACTAAAAATGCCAAGCGTGGAGCTTGTTGCCGATTTTCATTGCGTAACAAGGTGGAGTGTAAAGGAAATATCTTGGGAAGGCATTCAAGCTTCTTACCTTTTGGAACTGGCAAGGCCAAAGGCTTCGGCAAAGTATGTATTAGTTCACTGTCTTGAAGGATACACTACCAACATGCCCATAGAATACCTTTATGAAGAGGATACCATATTAGCCTACAAAATGAATGGTGAGACCATACCCTTAAGGCATGGATATCCATTAAGGTTGGTAGTTCCCAAGCTGTATGCGTGGAAGAGTGCCAAGTACGTATGGGGTATAGAGTTACTTGAGGAGGATGTTCCAGGTTTTTGGGAGCAAAGGGGCTATAACATGAGGGGAGATCCATGGAA
>CALLAD010000070.1 GCA_938002625.1 uncultured Aquificaceae bacterium | reverse complement strand
ACTTTTGAAGCTATTCAAAAAGGCTTAAAAACTCTAATTTGCTTAATCTTGAAAGGCTTAGTATCTTAAGGTTTTCCATCAAATGTTCTACCCTACTCATACCCACCAAGGCTGTTCCTACTCCCGGAGTACTAAGGACAAACTGAAGGCTAGCCAAAACATCGCTATCTACCTTGAGCTTTTCTTTTAAAACTTTGGGAACTCTACCTATTACCCTACCCTGGTATATGCTGGCACTTGTGTATACGTAAATACCAAGCTTTTGGCACATAGCAAGGGTTGAATACTTTTCCCCATCCAACTCTTGATTTTCCAAAGTAAAAGCCTCCGTCATACCAAGGTTGTAAGGAAGCTGTATAAACCTAAAATGGTGATCCTCCCCGCCTATTTCTTTTGCTATGTTTACAAGATCCAGAAGATTTAAGTATTGTCTATGATTTTCTGGAACTCTAAAACCTACCCATGTGGCAAGCCCGTAATATCTAATCCTTTTTGTCCTTACTTCCTCCTCAAGGTAGCTAAAGCATTCACTCAGGCTTTTGTAGAAGGTTTTTCTGTCTAAAAAATTTAGCGCCTCTTCTGGATTGTGTAAAAAGTATACGTCTACATAGTTGGTTTTCATATTCCTTAAGCTGGTTTCTAAACACCAGTTTATAAACTTTACAGAAAGACTGTGTCCAAGGCTTAACTCTTCTGGTTTTAGAAGGTTAGTTATCAGGAAGGTTTCATAAAAATAATCTTTAGGCTCCATTCCAGACTCTATATCATAGGGTATGTATCCACCCTTGGTAGAGAGGGTTATTTTCTCCCTTCCTACATCCCTTATAACCTCTCCTATATCCCTTTCACTTTTCATATACCTGTAAACTATGGCCGTATCTACGACATTTAGGCCCATATCTATAGAAAGCTTTATAACTTCCCTATAACCCCTTGAGGTGCCTTCATCGGGATCTCCAAGATATGTTCCAACTCCAAGCTCGGAAAGCTCTAAGTCTCTATATTTTTTCATCTTTACTCCTTTAAAAACTCAGGAAATCAAAACCTTCCTCTTTCTTTATTAATCCTCTATCCAAAAGAATACCTTCCTCTTCTCTTATCATAGCTTCTGGCATTAGTTTTTTCGGACAGGCATAGGAGCAATTCATACAGTGGGTACAAAGTTCTGGTTTTAAAAATTGCAATGTCTTTATAGCACCCTCCAGGTCCTTGTTTCTTGGGTCAAGGGTAAGCTTATATAACCTCGTAAGAATCAAGGGTCCACCAAAGGCGGAGGTTGTAGAAAGTACTGGGCATACACTATCGCATATCCCACAAAGTATACATTCCCAGCTTCTTGAAGTTCTTTGAATAAGATCTTCACCAATTTTGGGAGTGGGTCCTAAAGGATGGTACCATATTTTATAGCTTTTCAGTTTAAGGATTATACCTTCCTGTTCTGTAACCAGATCCTTAATAACTTTAAATCCGTCTATAGCCTCTAATTGAATCTCTTCCTCCGTTGGAGCTATTCTTGTTGAACAGGCAAGCACTGGTTTTCCGTTCATCTTTATAGCGCAAGTTCCGCATACACCAGCTCTGCACATGCTTCTAAAGGTAAGAGTGGGATCAAAAGATTCCTTTATAACGTACAGAAGATCAAGAAGGGTTAGACTTTTGCATATGTCTATGTGAAACTCTTCTATACCTTCTGGATATCTTTTTATCTTAATCTTCAACTTAGTGCCTCGCTATCCTTACGACTAAATTCTTTTTCCATCAATGCTCTTCCTTTACCTTATAATAAAAGATAAGCACACCAACCACTACCGCAATGGCTATTCCAAAAAGGAGTGTCTCCATTGGCTCCTTCCACTTGACCACGTTTTTAGTAAAGGTTATGGCAAGTATCAAAATAATTACGCTTGCCAACTTTGCCTTTAGCTGGTCTATACTTTCAATCTTTAACCAATCGGGAACGTTTAGCTTTCCCACAAAAAGCTCATAAAGACCTACGGCAAAGATATAAAGGATGACAGAAAGCAAGTGAATATCCATTACGGCTATAAACTTGGTGGAAAGAATTGCCGTATCAAGGTATTCGGGATCTGTGAAAATCTTGTACAGGGTTTCCAAAGAAAGGTAAACACCATAAAGACCAAGAAAAACAGCACTTATAAAAAGGCTAAGGGCTGGAAGTACGGCTATAGCCTTTCCCTTTTCTACAAGGCTTCTAACAAATTTTTCCATTATTCCACCTCGGTATTTATTAATATTTTTATATCCTTTGTGCCCACTCTTGCCTGTGTAAAACCTATAAGATCCCCCTTCTTAGCCTCCGCTGTTTGCGTAGAGCTTATACGAGCTGTTATTATAACGTCCCCTTCCATTATTTTGTCATGCCTTAACTTATGCTTTCCCCTTATTTTAAATCTATATGGAAAGCTTGGATTTTTAACTCTAAGCACTGCAATAGGCATAGGGTCTTCTAAATTTCTGACGGAGATTATTAAAAATCTGTCGCCTTTTGGCAATTTATTTTTTAAGCTATCTTCCAGTAAAACTTGCCCTTCTATGAACTGAGACCTATACTTTTCAAGGGGAACATCCTTAGGCAAAGGTTGACAGGAAAATAAAAAAAAGAAAAGAAATATTAATCTAACCATGGAAATATTATTTTATTCAATAGCAAGAGATTCTGCTTCCTTTACTCCCAGCGTATTAATATTAAAACTTATGAAAAAAGAGGATCTCCCCGTAGTTATAGAAATAATGAAAAAAGAATATCCCAAGTGGCATGCTCCCATAGTAAAACTGATTGCCCAGAAAAGAAAGGATCCCTTAAGTGCCCTGCTTTGTGCCCTTTTGTCCACAAGAACCAAAGATGAAACAACGGCGGAAGTTTGTAAAAGGTTTTTGCAAAGGGTAAGCAAGCCAGAGGATATTTTAAGGATAGACCTTGAAGAATTGGAAAAGCTTATATATCCAGTGGGCTTTTATAGAAACAAGGCGAGGCAATTAAAAATATTGGCGAAGCAATTAATAGAAGAGTTTGGCGGTAATGTACCAAGTAATTTGGAAGACCTTTTAAAGCTTAAAGGTGTTGGTAGAAAGGTGGCTAACATAGTTTTATCGGAGGGCTTTGGAAAGCCAGCCATAGCGGTGGATACCCACGTGCATCGCATAAGCAACCGCTGGGGACTTGTAAAGACAAAAACTCCAGAGGAAACGGAAAGGGCTCTAATGGAGATTCTTCCAGTAGAATACTGGCGAGACTTTAATAGGCTTTTGGTGGCTTTTGGTCAAACCATATGCAAGCCAGTAAAACCAAAATGTCATGAATGTCCTGTAAGGAATTGGTGCAACTATGTGCTAAAATATGAGGCCAATGGATAGGGAAATATCTGAACTCATCCAAATAGGAAGGGAACTACACCTTAGGGGTTGGCTACCTGCAAGCGGAGGAAACCTTTCCGCAAGGTTGGAAGATAAGGGAATAATAATTACCGCATCGGGAAGCCACAAGGGGCACCTAACAAGGGAAGACTTTGTCCTCTTAGACCTTGAAGGAAATATACTAAAGGGTTCAAAAAAGCCCTCCGCAGAAACCCTGCTACACCTTTTAGTCTATAGGCTTTTTCCAGAGGTAATGTCAGTTCTTCATATCCATTCAATTAACTCCACCCTTATATCAAGACTTTCCCAGGATTATGTAAAGCTTGAAAATTACGAGCTTTTGAAGGCTTTTGATGGCATAAAAACCCATGAAGCATCCCTTTTGGTGCCTGTATTTGAAAATTCTCAGGATATGGAAAGCCTTTCGCAAAGGGTGGAAAAAAAGCTAAAGGAAGGTAATTTTTATGGTTTTCTCTTAAAATCCCATGGTCTGTACACTTGGGGCAAGAGCATAAGGGAAGCATACATAAGGCTTGAGGCCTTTGAATTCCTTTTTGAATGCGAGCTTAGGTTACTCTTTGGATTTTCTGCGCGTGTATAATCTATTCATGTCGCAAGAGGACAAGGAAAGATGGGAAGAAAAGTATAAGAAGGGCTGGAGATCAAGCTTACACAAAACCCTTTTGGATTTTTACTCCTTAGCCAAAGTTGGTAGAGCATTGGAGCTTGCCTGTGGGACTGGAGAAAATGCCCTATTCTTGGCAAGTAAGGGCTTTTTGGTGGATGCCATAGATATTTCTTGCTATGCCATAGAAATAGCAAAGAGGGAGGCAAAGGCAAGGAATTTGGAAGTTAATTTCCTATGTGCAGACCTTGATGATTACCAACTTTTGGAAAACACCTATGACCTTGTTATCAACTTCTATTATTTAAACCGTGATATATGTCCAAAAATCGTAAAAGCCTTGAAACTTGGCGGTATTCTCATTTTTGAAACCTATAATCAAAAGCATACACTGGTAAAAAAGGATTTCAACCCAGAATACCTACTCAAGGATGGAGAACCTTTGGAGCTTTTTAAAGAACTTGAGGTGATTTATTACAAGGAGGACTTTAATATATCCACCTTAATAGCGAGAAGAAATATAATTAAAGATTAGGAGGTCAGTATGAGCCTATTACTGGTTTTTGATGAAAATGGAAATCTTTTAGAAACAATAAAGGACTACGAGGCAATAAAGGAAAAATTAGCCTCTATTGGCGTAAGCTTTGAAAGATGGACTGCTTTAAGGGATCTTCCCTATCCAGCAAGTCAGGAGGAAGTTATGGAGGTATACAAAGAGGATATAGACAGAATATCAAAGGAATTTGGCTTTAAATCCATAGATGTGGTAAGCATCCACCCAGAGCATCCCAAAAAGGACGAGCTTAGGAATATGTTTCTTTCTGAGCATACCCATTCAGATTTTGAAATGAGGTTTTTTGTAGAAGGCTGTGGCACCTTCTATCTACATCCCGATGATAAAGTTTACGTGGTACTATGTGAAAAGGGAGATTTTATAAGCGTTCCAGCCAATACAAAACACTGGTTTGATATGGGAACAAAGCCCTTCTTTGTGGCCATTAGATTCTTTTCCATTCCCGATGGTTGGGTAGCGAGCTTTACAGGATCGGACATATCTAAAAGAATACCAAGCCATGATGAAGTCTTAGGCTACGCTCAATGAAAAAGGACCTTCCAAGGCTCTATCTTATAACAGACAGTAAAAGGTATCCCGATTTTCTTGAAAGGCTTCCAAGGCTTTTAGAGAAAGGCATAAGGATGGTTCAACTCAGGGAAAAGGAGATTTCTGGACTGGAATATTACAAAAGAGCCTTGAAGGTAAGGGAAATAACCGCTCAATATGGAGCCCTTTTGTTCATAAACGATAGGGTGGATATAGCCTTAGCCGTCTCTGCCGATGGTGTTCATCTTCCAGAAAAGGGACTACCGCCAAGCGTGGTAAAAAAGATAAAAAAAGAGCTCATGGTTGGTTATTCTGCTCACAACCTTGAGCAGGCTTTGTATGCAGAAAGGGAAGGGGCAGATTTTATAACCCTTAGTCCCATATTCCCAACAAAAAGCCATCCAGAAGCAAAGCCCATAGGCTTGGAGCTTTTAAAGGAAGTATCCCAAAGGGTTTCCATGCCCGTGTACGCCCTTGGTGGCATAGAGTGGGACAAGATAAAGCTTTGTTACAAGAATGGAGCTTATGGAATAGGGGGTATAGGTTTATTCTTTGATCATGTTGATAGTGATTGGGGGAGCAACGGGTAGTGGAAAGTCGGAAGTTTGCTGTCTTCTTGCAAAGGAAATAGGCGGAGAAATAATAAGCGCCGATTCTATGTGCGTATACAGGGGAATGGATATTGGTACGGCAAAGCCCATAGAGTGTATGAAAGAAGTAAAACACCATCTTGTTGATATCCTTGATGTGGGAGAAATATTTGACGCAAAACTTTTTGAAAAACTATCCTTAAAAGCCATAGAGGAGATAAGGGAAAGGGGAAAGCTACCTATAGTATGCGGTGGCACCTACCTTTACATTCAAGCCCTTTTATACGGCATGGCAGAAACACCAGAGCCCGATTGGAAGCTAAGGGAAAGGCTATATAAAATAGCCCAAGATAAGGGAAGCGATTACCTATACGAAAAATTAAAAATCCTTGATCCCGTGTATGCTAATAAAATATCTCCAAAGGATACGAGAAGGATAGTAAGGGCTTTAGAGGTCTTTATAAATTCTGGAAGACCCTTTTCCTCTTTTCATGAATGGAAAAAGCCAAGATTCCCTTTTAAGGGTTTTTACCTTAGCTGGAGTTGGGAAATCCTAAGTAAAAGAATAGAAGAAAGGGTTTATAGTATGATGGAAAAGGGATTGCTTAAGGAGGTAGAAGAGCTTATTAGGAGGGGATTTGAGGGCTTTTTGACTTCTTCTCAGGCTATAGGATACAAGGAATTTATTCCTTACTTTAAAGGAGAAAGAAGCCTTGAGGAATGTCTTGAGGAGGTTATAAAAAATACAAAGGAATATGCAAAAAGGCAAATAAGATGGTTTAGAAGGCAGGGATGGGAAGAGGTGCCCATGGATAGCTTGGGTATAGAAGGAGCCCTTGAGAAAATTCTTTTACACTTGGGTGCCACCAAGAACCATTGATTTTATTCTAAGGGTAGGCTGGGCATCGGATACGGGCACACCTTGCCCATCTTTTCCACAAGTGCCTATACTCCATCCCAAATCCCACCCAACGGCATCCACATCCATAAGAGCCTTTGGACCATTGCCTATCAAAGTGGCAGACCTTATAGGATATGTAACCTCTCCGTTCTCTATTATGTAACCCTCCATGACTTCAAAAACAAAATCACCCGTTACCGTGTTTACCTCTCCACCCCCCATTTTTACCACCAAAATACCCTTCTTAGTGTCGGATATTATGTCCTGTGGATTGTCCTTGCCTGGAGCTATATAGGTGTTTGTCATCCTAACTATGGGAACATGGGCATAGCTTTGCCTTCTTCCATTGCCCGTAGATTCCCTACCTTCTTTCATGGCTGTTAGCCTATCGTACATATAACCCACAAGGTATCCCTCTTGGATTAAAACAGTCTTTTGGGCTGGTACGCCTTCATCGTCTACTGTTAAAGAACCATTGTTACTGTTAATAGTGGCATCGTCTATAACGGTTATAAGTTCACTGGCAACCTTTTGGCCCATCTTTCCCCTGTATACAGAAAGACCCTTTTGCACAAGGTCTGCCTCCAAGCCATGCCCCACAGCCTCATGAATCATGGTACCACCAGCTTGTCCAGAAAGCACAACAGTAAACTTACCAGCGGGAGCAGGCTTAGCATCAAGCATAAGCAAAGCCCTCTCTGTTGCCTTCCTTGCTATATCCTCTGGCTTGTGCCTTTCAAAAAGCTCAAAACCTCCCCTTATGCCCACAGACTCATAACCTCTTTGCATTATGCCATCCTTGCTTGCCACTACATCCGTGAAGAATACCACCCTTTTTTGAATATCTTCCGCATGCTCACCAAGACTGTTTATTATCATTATCTCCCTTGATTTATCCATTAAGACTACTGTGACCTGTCTTACCTTATCACCATAGCTTTTAGCGGTATCCTGTGCCCTCAAAAGGAACTGTGCCCTGTATTCAATACCCTTTTCGTCAGGATCTATATCCGCCTTTGTCCAGCTCCTTATGCGCTTTAAGCCTATTTTTACTGGACCATGACCCTGCCCCCTTGCCAAGGCCTTGACTTTTTCCATAAGGTTTTCAAGGGTTGGCTCCGTAGTATAGCCA
>CALLAD010000069.1 GCA_938002625.1 uncultured Aquificaceae bacterium | reverse complement strand
ACACCGAATAGAGGAGATCTCCTTTCGGTAAAGGGCCTTGCAAGGGAAATATCCGCACTTTTAGGACTTCCCAAAAAGACAAGGTCATATCCCAACTATGAAAAGGAAGGAAATATAGATATAAGAATAGAATCAAAGGACTGTAAAAGGTACAGGGGAGCCCTAATAGAAGGTATAAAGATAAAAGCATCGCCTTTGTGGCTTAAGAAAAGGCTTTGGCAGTCTGGAATAAAAACCATAAACAACATAGTTGACATAACCAACTATGTTATGATTCTGGAAGGTCAGCCATTACATGCCTTTGACTATCAGGCCCTAAAGCTTCCCATACTGGTAAGGGATGCTTATGAAGGTGAAAGCATAAAAACCCTTATGGGAGTGGAAAAACTCCTAACTCCAATAAACTTACTTATAGCAGATTCTGAAAAAGGTCTTGCAATTGCAGGAGTGGTGGGCGGATTGGAAAGCTCTGTGGTAGAAAGCACCCAATCTATACTCCTTGAAGCCGCCTATTTTGACCCTTACAGAATAAGGAAATCGGCAAAATCCTTAGGTATTCAAACGGAAAGCTCCTATAGATTTGAAAGGAACGTAGACATAGAAAACCTTAAAAACTCCCAGAATTTAGCCATAGACCTTATTCTTAAATTAGCAGGAGGAGAGCTTAGAGCTACGAGGGATGTATACCCAGAGCCCTATGCTCCCAAAAAGGTATTCTTAAGCATTGAAAAATACAGAAAATATTCTTCAAAGGATTTTGACAGGGAATTTATTTCCAATACCCTTTCCGCCCTTGAAATACCCTTTGAGATAAAAAGATGCGGCGTGGAAGCCTACATACCTTCCCATAGAAGCTTTGATATGGGCAGGGATGTGGACATTATAGAAGAACTTCTTAGGGTTATGGGATATTCGGAAATTGATAACCAAGACCTAAGAGTATACTCTAAGCCATCAAGGATTTTAACCCTTGAAGACAAGATAAGAACCTTTATGGTCAACAGGGGCTTTTCAGAGGTTATTACCTTTTCCTTTGAAGATTTAGATTACTATAAACTTCTTTCCCTTCCAGAACCAGAGCTTGAGATACTAAACCCATTAAACAAATCTCAGAGATTCCTAAGAACTTCCCTTATACCTTCCCTTTTAAGGGTATGCGTAGAAAATAGCAGAAATTACAACTACCATATGGCCATCTTTGAAGTAGGAAAAGTATTTACCAAAGAGGGAGAAGAAACACGGCTTGGCTTTCTAATGACGGGTATAAGAAGCCTTTTCCCACAAGAGGAGGAATATTCTCTGTATCACGGTCTAAGTCTTTTACAAGACCTTATGAGATTGTATGCAAAGAACTATACATCGCAAAAATCCCAAATTCCCTTCTTACATCCCAATCTTCAAAGGAGCTTTTCAATAGAGGACAAGGAAATTGCCTTTATGGGAAGGTTAAACCCTGCTATAGAAAAAGAGCTTGAGCTTAGGTATGGGGTAATAGTGGGTGAGGTAAGCTTAAAGTATCTAAAGGAAATAAGAAAGGCATATAAGCCCTTATCCCACTTCCCGCCCCTTATAAGGGATATAACCCTAATTGTAGACAAAGAGGTAGACGTGGATAAATTAATACAATATATCAGGAGTATGGAAATGGTGGAAGAAGTGAAAGTTTTTAGCATTTATATAGATCCAAAAATTGGGGAAGGCAAGAAAAGCGTAAGCTTTAGAACCTTGTTTAGAAGTAAGGAAGGAACACTTTCTGACCAAGAAGTAAATAGTATAGTTGAAAAGCTTTTAATTGATTTGGAAAAGGATTTTGGGGCAAAGCTAAGATAAAGCCTGCCCTGTGCGTGGTGAGGAAGCTTTTATTGGGGTCCACATGGTGAGCCAATAGGGAGCTCGGGCTCCAGGAAAGTCGGAAGGCTTCCTGGGAGAGCACCCACCTATTACTTTTGGGGCCCACCGACGGCTTCTTCCATCACGGCATGGGCGGGTTTCCTCTTGCCTTCCCCTCCTGAAGAAGGAGGCGGAAGATGAAAACTTTGGAAAAAAAGGAACTTAGGAAAATATACATAGATAAAAGGGAAAAGCTTACAGAGGAAGAAAGGGAAAGACTTTCTAAAAAGATTGTTGAAAAACTCTTTTCCCTTGATTTAAAAGGATTTAAAAATATTCTCCTCTTTTGTCCCTTTAGGGGTGAGCCCGATATAACTCCTTTATTTTCATGGGTTATAAGAGAGGGTAAAAATCTAATACTTCCAAGGGTAGAGGGAAAGAATTTAAAGCTTATAAGGGTAAAAGACCATGAAAGCCTAAGCCCAGGAGCCTTTTGTATACTGGAGCCAAAAGAGGGCGAGGAGGTTAAGCCTGAAGAGATTGAACTTTCCTTAATTCCTGGACTTCTCTTTGATAAAAGGGGATATCGCATAGGTTATGGAAAGGGTTATTACGATAGGCTTCTTGCTAAGCTGGGGGGATTAAGGGTGGGAGTGTGCTATGAATTTCAAGTGGTGGAGGAGGTTCCAAGGGATAGCTGGGATAAACCCGTAGACTTGGTAGTAACAGAAGAAAAAATCTATGAAGGAGGTAAGGAAAAATGAACGTTGCAGTGATTGTGGTGGCTATACTTTTAGCCTTAATATCTGGTGGTTTTTTGGGATATCTACTAAAAAGTAGAGGGAAAAGAACCTTAGAGGAGGCAGGGGTAAGGGTGGAAGAAGCAGAAACAGAGGCTAAGGGAATAATTCAAAAGGCAAGAGAGGAAGCAGAGGAAATAATAAGAAAGGCAAGAGAAGAGGCGAGAGAAATAAGAATATCGGCACAGAATGAAGCAGAAAAAATAGTAAAGTTGGCGCAGGAAGAGGCAGACAGGCTTAGACTTACCATGAAGGAAGAAACAGAGAAGATAAGGCTGGATCTTGAAAGAAAAAGCAAAGAGCTTGAAGGCTACCTTGAGGAAAGAAGGTTAGAGTTGACAAAACTTGAGCAGGCCCTACACCAAAGGGAATCCAACTTAGAAAGAAGGATACAGGCAATAGAAAGAAGAGAGGAGGAGCTTTACAAGAGGGAAAAGGAGATAAGGGAGCTGGAAAAGGAAATAAACCAAATACAGAGAGAAATTCAGGAAAGGATGAAAGAGATAGAAGAAGAGAAAAAGGAAATTGAAGCCTTGAGAAACAGGGAGCTTCTTGAACTTCAAAGAATAGCTAATATGACCCTTGAAGAGGCAAGGAATGAACTCTTCAAAAGGGTAGAAGAAGCAGCAAAAATAGAGGCTATAAGGGTGGCAAAGCGTATAGAGGAAGAGGCGAGAGAAAGGGCGGAGTTTGAAGCCAAAAAGATTATTGCTACCGCAGTTCAAAGATTATCCTCGGAAATAGCCACAAACTACACTACAACAACGGTAGAGCTTCCAAGCAATGAATTTAAAGGAAGGATAATAGGAAGAGAGGGTAGAAATATAAGGACCTTTGAATTACTTACTGGAGTAGACCTTATTATAGACGATACGCCAGACATAGTAACCATATCCTCCTTTGACCCAATGAGAAGAGAGCTTGCAAAAGAGGCATTGGAAAGGCTTATTCAAGATGGAAGAATACATCCAGCCCGAATAGAGGAGGTAGTTTTGGAAGTAAAGAAGGAAATGGATGAACGCATAAGAAAGATGGGAGAGGAAACATGTATGGAGCTTGGGCTCTACGATATAAACCCAGGCCTTTATTACTATATTGGTAAGCTATATTACAGGACAAGCTATTCCCAAAATGTGCTTTTACACTCCAAGGAGGTTGCCTATATTGCTGGCATGCTTGCAGAAGAGTTGGGCTTAGATGCAAAGGTAGCAAGAAGAGCTGGGCTTCTCCATGACATAGGCAAGGCCATATCCCATGAACTTGGCGGATCCCATACGGATATAGGAGTGGAACTTTGTAAAAAATATGGTGAACCAGACCAAGTCCTTAACGCCATAAAGGCCCATCATAACGAAGAGCCCGTAAGGTATCCAGAAGTTGCCCTTGTATGTGCAGCAGACGCCCTATCGGCAGCAAGACCTGGGGCAAGAAGGGAAAGCCTTGAAGCCTATATAAAGAGACTGGAGAAGCTTGAGGAGATAGTAAAATCCTTTAAGGGAGTTCAAAATGCCTACGCCGTACAGGCAGGAAGGGAAGTAAGAGTCATAGTAAATCCAGAAGAGATAAGCGATGAAGAAGCCTATGCCCTATCAAAGGACATAGCAAGAAAAATAGAAGAAGAAATGCAATTCCCTGGACAGATAAAGGTGGTGGTTATAAGAGAGGTAAGACATGTGGAATACGCAAAATGAAGACTTTACTCCTATGCTCTCTCAGTATCACCACTTTAAAAGGCAGTACTCCGACTGCCTTCTTTTTTTCCGATTGGGGGACTTTTATGAGCTTTTCTATGAAGATGCACAAATAGGTTCAAAAGAGCTTGGGCTTGTTCTTACATCAAGACCGGCGGGAAAGGGAAAGGAAAGAATACCCATGTGCGGTGTTCCCTATCACTCTTCAAGTTCTTATATATCAAGGCTTGTAGCAAAAGGATATAAGATTGCCATATGTGAGCAATTGGAGGACGCTTCCCAAAGCAAAGGGCTTGTAAAAAGGGATGTTATAAGGGTTATAACACCTGGGACCTATTTTGAAAAAGAATCCTGCGGGCTTGCAAGCCTTATAAGGGTAAAAAATAAATACTACTGCGCCTATTTAAATCCAGCCACTGGTGAGTTTGTGGGTGGTTCCTTTGACCAAAAAAGTGCCAAAGAATTCCTATTAAAGTTTTCTCCAAAGGAGCTTTTACTTCCAAAAGGTACTGACTTTGAATTAAAAGAAATCCAGATATTTACCAACTTTTTGGAAGAGGAATTTTTTGAAGAAGGACTTAGGGTTTTAAAAGAGGATATGAACATATACAGTCATAGCGGCCTTGGCTTTGAAGAGGAGGAAACTTTATTATCCTGCGGAGCCCTATATTTATATCTAAAAACTACACAGAAATCCTTCTTGCCCTTTTTAAGGAAGCCAAAGCCCTATCAAGAGGAGGGTTATGTATGCATAGACTATAGAACGGCAAAGGGTCTTGAGCTTTTAGAATCTTACGATGGAATAGAAAAGTATTCTCTTTTTGGCGTGATAAACAGAACTTTGACTGGAATGGGAAGAAGAAGGCTAAGATTTCATATACTTCATCCCTTTAGAGAAAAAAGCACCATAAATAAGGTCCAAGGAGCAGTAGAGGAGCTATACAATAAGCAAAAGCTATTGGAATCCATAAGGAAATACTTAGAAAACATGCCAGATATTGAAAGGCTTGTAAGTAAAATAAGCGGTAATATATCCACTCCCAAGGATATTGTACAAGTGAAAAAAGCCCTTTATCTTATTGAATCCTTAAAGGCTGAACTTGAAAGGGCTGAGGATAACTTTATAAAGGAAATAGGGGAAAATCTAAATATCCTAAAAGACCTTAGGGAAGAGATAGAAAGAACCCTTGTAGATGACCCACCCCTATCCTTGAAGGAAGGAGGGCTTATAAAGGAGGGAGTGGATAGGGACCTTGACCAGTTAAGGTACTACAGAGACAACGCTCAAAGACTAATAGAGGAATACGAGGCAAAACTAAGAAAAGAAACGGGTATTCAAAGCCTGAAAATAGGCTACAACAGGGTTATGGGCTACTATATAGAAGTTACAAAGCCGAATCTTAGGTACGTGCCCAACTATTTTAGGCGTAGACAAACCCTTTCCAACGCAGAACGCTTTACCACCGATTATCTTATGGAGCTTGAAGACAAAATACTTGCATCCCAAACTAAGATAAACAACTTAGAATACGAAATTTTCCTTAGCCTTAAGGGAAAGGTGCTTCAGAGAATAGAGGACCTTGCCCAAAATGCTCTTTGGATTGGATGGCTTGACTATCTTCAAAGCCTTGCTACCTTATCCCTTGATAAGGGATGGATAAAACCAAAAATAGTAGAAGAGAAAGTGCTATACATAAAGGAAGGAAGACATCCAGTAATTGAAGAATTCGTAAAGCCCTATAGTCCAAATGATACCCACTTAGAGGAAGACTATCCTGTAATGATAATCACAGGGCCCAATATGGCAGGAAAATCAAGCTATATAAGACAGGTGGCCATACTCACTCTTCTTGCTCATATGGGATCCTTTATTCCCTGTTCCTCTGCTACCATAGGGTTGGTTTCCTCTATACATGCCCGCATAGGCTCTGGTGATATTCTTGCCCTTGGTGTGTCAACCTTTATGAATGAAATGCTTGAAGTTTCCAGTATACTCAACAACGCCGATGAAAGAAGCTTAATAATACTTGATGAAGTGGGAAGGGGAACATCCACTTACGATGGCATAGCCATAAGCAAAGCCATAATAGAGTACATATTAGACCACCTTAGGGCAAGAACCTTAGTTGCAACTCACTTTTTGGAATTAACGGAGATAGAAAAGAAAGGTATTAGAAATTTCCATATGGCCATAAGCAAGGAAGGAGAGGAAATAAACTTCTTATACCTTCTCAAACCAGGAAGGGCAGAAGGAAGTTTTGGTATAAGGGTGGCAAGAAGGGCTGGACTTCCAAAGGAAGTTATACAAAGGGCGGAGGAAATATTAAACCAGCTAATAGGCTCAAAATCTCTCCCCTTTTTGGAAAGGGTATACATGGAAAGCCTAAAAGAGGAGGAAAAAGAAATCTTAGAAGAATTATTGCAGATTGACATAGCCAACCTTACACCCCTTCAAGCCTTGCTGAAGCTGGCACAAATAAAGGAAAAATTGCTGGCGGTGAGGAATAATATGAAGGCTTAGAAAGGTTTTTGAAATACTCTCCAAGCTTTTCCTTTTGCGTGTGTTAAAATATGAATTTTAATGAAAAAAGTTCTTATCCTTGGCAGTGGTCCCAATAGGATAGGTCAAGGTATAGAATTTGACTACGCCTGCGTGCATGCTGTTTTTGCCCTAAAGGAAAAGGGCATAAAAACCATAATGGTAAACTGTAATCCAGAAACCGTATCCACCGACTATGATACGGCAGACCTTCTTTATTTTGAGCCCATAGTGCTTGAAAATGTTTTGGAGATAATACGCAGAGAAAAGCCCGATGGTATATTTTTACAATTTGGAGGTCAAACTCCCTTAAAGTTATCCTTACCATTAAAAAATCTTGGCATAAACATTCTTGGAACTCCCCCAGAAAGCATAGATATAGCGGAGGATAGAGAGCTTTTTAGAGAGCTTATAAACACCCTTGGCCTAAAACAGCCACCAAGCGGAACAGCAAAGACAAAAGAAGAAGCCTTAAGGATAGGAGAGGAGATTGGATATCCTGTGCTTGTAAGACCTTCCTACGTGCTGGGTGGCAGGGCTATGAAAATAGTGTACGATAAGGAAGACCTGCTTAGTTATCTTGAAGAGGCGGTAAGCGTTAGCCACGAAAGGCCCATACTTATAGATAAGTACCTTTCCGATAGCATAGAGGTAGACGTAGATGCCATAGGAGATGGAGAGGATTATTTAATTGGTGCTGTAATGGAACATATAGAAGAGGCGGGAGTGCATTCGGGCGATAGCGCCACAAGTATACCACCCTACACCCTTTCGCAAGATATAGTAGAGGAAATAAAAAGACAATCAAAATTAATAGCCAAAGCCCTAAAAGTAAAAGGTTTGGTTAATTTACAATTTGCCATAAAGGACGAAGAAGTTTACATACTTGAAGTAAATCCAAGGGCGTCAAGAACCGTGCCCTTTGTAAGTAAGACCATAGGCTATCCCCTTGCCAAGCTTTCTGCTTTGGTAGGCATAGGTAACAG
>CALLAD010000068.1 GCA_938002625.1 uncultured Aquificaceae bacterium | reverse complement strand
CCTCATCAAGGTCTATTTTGGGACACCAATCCAAGAGTTTTTTTGCTTTTGTAATATTAGGGCATCTTTTTTGTGGATCATCTACCCTTGGCGCTAAAAATTCAATCTTGGAAGAAGAAGAGGAAAGCTCTATTACCTTTTTAGCCAAATCCAATATGCTTATTTCCTGAGGATTTCCCAAGTTTACAACCTCACCCTTTAGATTTTCCTTTGTGGAGAGAAGGAAAAGACCCTCTACAAGATCATCTATATAACAAAAGCTTCTTGTCTGGGACCCATCACCGTACATGGGAATTGGTTCGTTCCTTAGGGCTTTTTCTATAAAGGTAGGTATAACCCTACCATCTCCCCTTCTCATCCTTGGTCCGTACGTGTTAAATATCCTTGCAATTCTTACATCCATATTATGTTCTCTGTGATAAGCCATGCATAAGGCTTCTGAGAATCTTTTAGCTTCGTCATAAACACTTCTCGGGCCTATTGGGTTTACATAACCCCAATAATCTTCATGCTGTGGATGTATGGTGGCAGAGCCGTAAACTTCTGAAGAGGAAGCAAACACATACCTTGCTCCTTTCACTTTTGCAAAACCAAGAGTATTAAGGGTTCCAAGGGAATCCACTTTCATTGTATGTATGGGATGGTTCATGTAATCCACGGGAGAGGCTGGACAGGCAAGATGTATAACTATATCCACGGGACCTTCTATGTATATGTAATTAACCACGTTGTAATAAATGAAATGAAAATTTCTATTTTCAAAAAGGTGGGCTATATTGTCGGGGCTTCCCGTAAGAAAGTTGTCCATTCCTATTACATAAAATCCTTCTCTTAAAAATCTTTCGCATAGGTGAGATCCTATAAAGCCAGCAGCACCCGTTATTAAAACCCTCATCTACCTATGGCATAGTATTCAAAGCCTAAGCTTTTAACTTCCTTTGGCTCAAAAATATTCCTTCCATCCACCAATATGGGAAGTTCCATAAGTTCTTTAACCCTTTTAAGGTCTACCTTCATAAATTCATCCCATTCGGTGAGTATAAGTAAGGCACTGGCACCTTCTGCGGCAATATATGGATCCTTGGCGTACTTTACCTGTTTGCCTTCTGGGAAAAGCATCTTAAAGTTTTCCATGGCTTTTGGATCATAAAGGGAAAGATAAGCCCCTTCCTTTATTAGAAGGTCTACTATCTTTATGGATGGCGCCTCCCTTATATCGTCCGTATTTGGTTTAAAAGCCAAGCCCCATACGCCTATTTTTTTCTCCTTTACACTCCAAAGTATATTTTTTACCTTTTCCACAAATTTAACTGGTCTCTCTTGGTTTATCCTTTCCACTTCCCTTAAAATTCCAAAATTCAAACCGTAATCTTCAGCCATCTTTATAAAAGCCTTTACATCCTTGGGAAAACAGGATCCACCATATCCAATGCCAGCGTTTAAAAAATGCCTTCCTATGCGTTTATCGTATCCCATACCATCGGCTACAAGTTTTACATCGGCACCCACTTTTTCGCATAGGTCTGCCACCATGTTTATGAAGGAGATTTTCATAGCTAAGAAAGAATTGCTGGCATGTTTTATAAGCTCAGAAGTAGCAGGATCCGTGTATATAATGGGGCACTTAAAATCCTTATATAACTCCTCAAATATACTTTTTGCCCTCTCGCTTTCTATACCAACAACAATACGGTCTGGATTTAAAAAGTCTTCTATGGCAGAGCCTTCCCTTAAAAATTCTGGATTAGAAGCTACATCATAGGGTATACTTGGATCTTTCAGGTATCTTTGCACTGTCTTTTTTATAAGTTTATGCGTGTTAACGGGTACTGTTGATTTTTCTATGAGGAGCTTGTAGGATTTCATCAGCTTTGCCGTTTCCCTTGCCACCTCTTCAACCTGTGAAAGGTCCGCAGAGCCATCTGGTCTTTGGGGTGTACCTACGCAGATAAAGATAACATCAGAAAATTCAAGCCCTTCCCTCAGGTCGGTAGTGAAAAAGAGCCTGCCCTCTTTCATATTTTTTTGCATAAGCTCTTCTAAACCAGGCTCGTATATGGGAGATTTGCCAGATTTTAGTAGCTCCACCTTTTGAGGTATTTTTTCCACTATAAGCACTTGGTGTCCCAGATGGGCAAAACATACGCCCGTAGTAAGGCCTACGTATCCTCCACCTACTACCGTTATCTTCATCACATTCTCTCCGGTGCTTTTATTCCAAGTATTTCAAAAGCAGTTTTTAAAGTAATCTCCACTCCCTTTAAAAGGGCAAGTCTTGAAAGCATTGTATTTTTATCCTCTACCATAACTCGGTGATGATTATAATAGTAATGGAAATCTTTGGCAAGGTCTATGAGGGCATAGGTTATAAGGTGTGGGGAAAAGGTATTCAAAAGGCTTTCATATATGTCCCTTAGGTACAAACACCTTTTTATTATCCTTAGGTCCTCTCTGGAATTTAGCTCCTGAACATAAGGTAAAAGGTCTTCCCTATCTGCATCTATTCCATACCTCTCTTTTACTTCTCTAAAAACCCCTCTTATTCTTGCATGGGCATACTGAACATAAAAAACAGGATTTTCTGCCGTATTCTTTTTTACAAGGTCTATATCAAAGTCAAGGGGTGTGTCGCTGCTTCTTGTTAGAAAAACAAAACGCACCGCATCCCTTCCCACCTCTTCTATAAGATCATTAAGGGTTATAAATTCTCCAGTCCTCTTAGACATTCTAACCTCTTGCCCTCCGCTTATAAGCCTTACCATCTGCACAAATCTAATCTCTAACCAATCGGATGGTATTCCCAAAGCCCTTAAAGCTCCAATTAATCTTTTCTCATATCCATGATGGTCTGCCCCCCAAAGGTTTATTACCTTTTCAAAGCCCCTTTTAAACTTATGGTAATGGTAGGCTATATCGCTTGCAAAATACGTATAAGACCCATCGGATTTTCTCAAAACCCTATCCTTATCATCACCAAAGAGGGAGCTTTTAAACCAAAGGGCTCCATCCTCTTCATAGATTAATTCTCTTTCCTTCAAAAGGTTGATAACCTCCTCCAATAACCCACTATCATATAGGCTTCTTTCACTAAACCATACATCAAACTCTACACCAAGATGGTCAAGGGTTTCTTTTATATCCTCTAAGAGCCTTTTATGGGCATATTCCTTGGCTATATCTATAGCCTCTGAAGCCTGTAAGTGAAGCAGTTTTTCTCCGTAGAAAGCCTTTAAATCCTTGGCAAGTTTTATAATGTAGCTTCCCTTATATCCCTCCTCTTCAAAGGTTTCTTTTAATTTTGGATCTTCTTTACCAAAAAGCTGGCAATATCTATAAAAAACGGAAAGACCAAGCATATTAACCTGATTACCCGCATCGTTTATGTAATACTCTCTCACAAGCTTGTATCCAAACCTTTTAAGCACCCTGCTTATTACATCCCCTACAACTGCGCCCCTTCCATGACCTACATGAAGAGGACCAGTTGGATTAGCGCTCACAAATTCCAATTGAATATATGGTGGGTTTTCCACGGAATAAAAAAAGTATGCATCCCTTTCCTCCAAAAGCTTCACAAACTCCTCTTGTAAAAACTCCTTTCCCAATCTTATATTTACAAACCCATTTACTGCTTCTGCACTTAGCCAATCTTTGTTAAGATCATTGGCTATTTCTTGGGCTATCTCTTTTGGATTTCTTTTAAGATTTTTTGCCAAAATAAAGGCTATGTTGGTGGCATAATCTCCATACTCTTCTTCCTTTGGCGGTTCAAGAGTAAAGTTTTCTAATTCCAAAGAATAGAGCTTTTTTACGGTTTCCTCTAAGGTTTTTTTTACCTTTGCTTTCATCCTTGAATATTATACCTAATGAAAAAATTAGCCTTTGGCCTACTTTGTAAGGAGTTTTGTTATAGAATTATTTAAATAAATTCCGTAGGAGGAAGGCATGAAACTGCACGAGCATCAAGCCAAGGAACTTCTAAAAAAATATGGTCTTCCTGTACCAGAGGGTAGGGTAGCCTTTAATCTTCAGGAAGCACTGCGAGCCTGCGAAGAGCTTGGAGAGTTTCCCTTGGTAGTAAAGGCCCAAGTGCATTGCGGTGGAAGGGGAAAGGCTGGTGGTGTAAAGTTGGTCAAAAGCGTAGAAGAGCTTCAGCAAGCGGTGGAAGGTATGCTTGGTAAGGTTTTAAAAACCTTTCAATGTCCCGATGGAAAACCTGTAAGCAGAGTATGGATAGAAAAGGCTACAAACATTGATAAAGAATATTATTTATCCATAACCCTTGATAGGTCTGTTTCTAAGCCTGTTTTGATGGCTTCGGCGGAAGGTGGTATGGAAATAGAGGAGGTAGCCAAGGAAAAACCAGAGGCCATTTATATGCTTCATATAGACCCAGCCTTGGGTCTTATGCCCTCTCAGGCAAGAAAGGTAGCCTTTAAGCTTGGTCTTCCAGTAAATGAGTTTGTAAAAATAGCCCTTGCCCTATATAGAGCTTACATAGATTTGGATGCAAGCCTTGTGGAGATAAACCCTCTTGTTTTGACAAAGGAAGGAAACCTTGTCCTTCTTGATGCAAAAGTGGAAATAGACGATAATGCCCTTATAAGACACAAGGATTTGGAGGAGCTTGAGGACTTAACACAGCTTGATCCCTTAGAGGTAGAAGCAAAGAGGTATAGTCTAAACTATATAAAGCTTGATGGAAACATTGGATGTATGGTAAACGGTGCTGGCCTTGCCATGACTACCATGGATATAATAAAGCTTGCTGGGGGAGAACCTGCCAACTTTTTGGATGTGGGAGGTGGTGCCAACGTAGAACAGATAGCTAACGCTTTTAGAATACTAATGGCAGACCCTAAGGTAAAGGCTGTTTTTATTAATATCTTTGGTGGAATATTAAGGTGCGATAGATTGGCACAAGGCCTTATAGAAGCGGCAAAGATGGTAGAAATAAAAGTTCCAGTAGTTGTAAGGATGGAAGGGACAAACGTGGAGGAGGGAAGAAGGCTTTTAGCCCAATCGGGCTTGAACTTCATAAATGCCGTAGATATGTGGGATGGAGCCCAAAAGGCAGTAGAGTTAGCATCAAAAGGAGGTTAAGGCATGGCCATTTTAGTGGACAAAAATACAAGGGTAGTGGTTCAAGGTATTACAGGAAAGGAAGGATCCTTTCATGCCCTTCAGTGCAAGGCTTATGGAACCCAAGTTGTAGCTGGAGTAACACCCGGAAAGAAGGGGCAATACGTAGAGGATATACCCGTCTTTAACACGGTGGAAGAAGCAGTTAAAGAAACAAAGGCTAATTGCTCCCTCATATTTGTACCACCAGCCTTTGCTGGCGATGCTATAGTGGAAGCCTTGGATGCGGGCATAGAGCTTATAGTTTGTATAACCGAAGGCATTCCAGTAAGGGATATGATGATGGTAAAGGATTATATGAAAAAGAACTACCCAAAAGCAAAGCTCATTGGTCCCAATTGTCCAGGTGTTATAACTCCAGATGAGGCAAAGGTGGGAATTATGCCAGGACATATTTTCAAGAGAGGAAGCATAGGCATAGTATCAAGGAGCGGAACCTTAACTTACGAAGCTTCCTATCAACTTACCCAGTTTGGACTTGGTCAATCTACTGCGGTAGGCATAGGTGGTGATCCAGTGCACGGTCTTTCCCATAAGGATGTAATAGCCATGTTTAACGAAGATCCAGAGACAGAAGCTATATTGATGATAGGAGAGATAGGTGGAACGGCGGAGGAGGAAGCGGCAGAGTTTATAAA
>CALLAD010000067.1 GCA_938002625.1 uncultured Aquificaceae bacterium | reverse complement strand
GAGGGATGCCTTTTTAGTCCTATACCAATGGGATATGAAGGGTGAACCTATAGAAAATATTATAGAGGACTACCTATCTGCAAACCGCATAACTTTGCAGGATCAAAGGCGTTACATGAGAAAATTAATCAGGACATTTATGGAACATTCCTTAGAGATAGACAAGCTTATAGCCGAGTATTCGGAAAAATGGGACATAGACAGAGTGGGATACATAGAGAGAAATATACTCAGAATTGCCATTACAGAATTTTTGTACCTCTCGGTTAAAAATCCAAAGGTAATAGCTTCCGATTATGTTAAAATGGCGGAAAAGTATGCGGGTAAAAATGGCGCCAGATTTGTAAATGGTATAATTGGGAGAGTTCTAAGGGAAAGGTTAAATATTGAGGATTAAACCTTTTCTTCTTTCTTTACCTCTTCTCCTTTTACCTCCTTTATCTTTTCTTCCTCGCCAGAAAGGGCCCTTTTGAAGTTTCTCAAGCCTTCACCTAAGGATTTACCAATTTCTGGAAGCTTACCAGCACCAAAAAGTAAGAGGATTACAAGGAGTATTAAAAGTATCTCTGTAAAGGAAAAGTGAGGGATCATGCTTGCTCCTTTTTCTCTGGCTTCTTTTCCTCTTCTTCTCCAGAAAGAGCCTTTTTAAAATTCCTTATGCCTTCACCAAGCCCCTTTCCAAACTCGGGCAGCTTAGAAGCACCAAATATAATAAGGATAACCAAAAGTATAAGTACCAATTGCCAAGGCAATGGAAAATGCATTCTCACACCTCCTTTTCTTAATTATATTTCATACCTTGAAAAATGCAATAAGATGGGTTATATTTATTTACAAGCGAGCACGGGAAAGGGAAGGTACCTAACCTTTCTTGAGCTTGCTAAAGTAATAATTTTTAAGGAGGTTTTTGTTCCATGTCGCTTACAGGCACAGTAAAATGGTTTAGCAAGGAAAAGGGTTATGGTTTTATAACCCGTGATGACAACAAGGAAGATGTTTTTGTACACTTCTCCGCCATACAACAAAGGGGTTTTAAAACCCTTGAACAAGGTCAAAGGGTTGAATTTGAGGTGGAAAAAGATCCTAAGGGGCTAAGAGCCAAAAACGTAAGGGTAATATCCTAAAACTATACGGGCAACCCTAAAAGGTTGCCCTTTTTATAATAGCTTAAACAACCACCACATTATAATTTATCCTTATGCATTTGTATAATCTTTATAAGGGCAGAGATTACCACATAGTTCCAACCCTTGAAAGGATCCAGAAGGCTGTAGACTACCTTTCCCTAAAACCCAGCTATCCATCCATACTGGTGGGGGGTACCAATGGCAAGGGTTCAACTTGTGCTTTTATAAACAGCATACTAAAACATCACGGATATAAAGTAGGATGGTTTGTTTCTCCCCATCTTTTTGATGAAAGGGAAAGGTGGAGAATAAACGGAGAAAAAATTCCAGAAGATAGGCTTGTGGAACTAATAGATGAACTTAGGGAAGTTTTTGAAAAATTTGAGCTTACATACTTTGAGGCTTGCACTCTTATAGCCCTTAAGTACTTTGAAGAGGAAAAGGTGGATATGGCAGTCTTTGAAGTGGGAATGGGAGGAAGATGGGACGCCACAAGGGTATGTAATCCAGAAGTCTGTGTTATCACCAACATACAAAGGGACCATACAAAATGGCTTGGATCTGACTGTGAAAGTAGAGCGGTGGAAAAGCTTGGTATATATAGGAAAGGAAAGCCAATAGTGCTTGGAAGCATGAAATATCCCTTGTACCCAAAAGCATTGGAGCTTTGTTCCTTTGAAGATCTACACGTTGCGGGCGTTGACTTTTTTACCTATGGAAGGGTAGAAGGGCTAAAAACTATAATGGATTTTTACAAGGATGAAAAATTGGAATTTAGAGATCTGCTCCTTGGATTGTGGGGTAAGTATCAAATAGATAACGCCAGCCTGGCAATAAGAGCCACAAGCCTTCTGATAAACCTTGAAGAAGATAAGCTAAGAAAAGCTCTTATATCAACTAAATGGGAAGGTAGAATGGAAATAGTAAGAGAAAAGCCGTTGCTTATTTTGGATGGTGCCCATAATCCCGATGGTATAGCAAGGGTTGTAAAAGAAGTAGAAGAACATATAGGGGACCTTATTCCCGTTTTTACCGCCCTAAGGGAAAAGGAATGGGAGTTATCTTTGACTTACCTTAAAAATCTGTCTGACAAGTTATACTTGGTGCCAATAAAGCATAGCAGGGGTGAAGATATGGGGGTAGTTTATAAAAAGGCTAAGGAAATAGGATTTGATGAAGTTTGCGTACTTGAAAGCTCTGAGGAGGTTCTAAAGCTTGAAGAAAACCTTATAGTTTTGGGATCTCTTTATCTTGTTGGGGAGATAAAGGAAATTTTAGAAAGGGTAAAAGCTTATGAGAGCTAAATTTATAGGCAGCTTTACAGAAAACTTCCCAAAAGATGAAAAAAAGCATGTAGTTTTTATAGGAAGGTCAAACGTAGGAAAGTCTTCTTTGATAAATATGATAGTTGGTACAAACATAGCCAAAGTTAGCAAGGAACCAGGAAGGACAAGAAGCGTCAACTTTTTTCTTCTTGAGGATTATAATCTTTACCTTGTAGACCTACCAGGCTATGGTTTTGCCAAGGTTTCAAAAGCCCAAAGAGAAAGGTGGAAAAAGTTAATAGAGGATTACATAAGGGAATGTTGGGAAAACATAAAGCTGGTCTTTTTACTAATGGATAGCCTTGTAGGGCCTACAGAGCTTGATTTTATGGCTGCCGAATGGTTAGAGGCTTGGAAAATTCCCTACTTAGTAGTTTTTACCAAAAGCGATAAAGCAAGTCAAAAGGATATTAGCTTAAGCTTATCAAAATTAAGGGAAAAGATTGATAGCCATGTTATATTAACCTCATCAAAGGAAGGAAGGGGTAAAAAGGAGTTGCTAAAGTATGTTCTTAGTTAAAGCTCCGCAAAGGGAATTGATAGAGAAAACAAGGTTCTCTCAAAAGCATTGGCTCGCTCTTCTTATCATGCGTGGGATATGTTATAATAAAAATTTCCTTCAAGGAGGTAAAAAATGCGTGTGAAAGGACCGTCTTCAAGGAAGTTTAAAAAGAAGATACTAAAGCTTGCAAAGGGCTTTAGAGGGCAACGTAAAAACGTATACAGAAGGGCAAAAGAATACGTATTTAGAGCCCTCCAATATCAATACAGGGACAGAAAGCAAAGAAAAAGACAATTTAGAAGACTTTGGATAACACGTATAAATGCGGCGGTAAGGCTTCATGGGCTTTCTTATAGCAAGTTTATGAATGGACTTTCTAAGGCTGGTATAACTCTAAATAGGAAGGTTTTGGCTGATATGGCAGTAAGAGATCCAGAAGCCTTTGCCCAAATAGTTAATAGGGCAAAAGAAGCTTTAGCTAAATCTGCATGATAGACCTTAAAGCCTTGGAAGAGGATTTAAGGGAAGAGGTTTCAAAGGCTTCTTCCCTCTCCCAACTGGCACAAATAAAGGCTAAATATCTTGGTAAAAATGGGTATATAACTCAGGCTATTGCCAACATAAAAAATATACCCCAAGAAGAAAGAAAAGAATACGGAGCAAAAGTAAACAAGTTAAAGGAATACGCAGAAAACCTTATAAGACAAAGGGAAGAGGAAATAAGAAAAATTGAGCTTCAGGAAAAGCTTTCCAAAGAGTGGCTTGACCTTTCCATTCCCCTTGAACCCGCCTACGGCACTTATCATCCCATAACCCAGACTTTAAATAGAATAAAAGAGATTTTCATAAGCATGGGCTTTTCTGTTATGGAAGGTCCAGAAGTGGAGCTTGAAGAGTATAACTTTGATATGCTAAACATACCCAAAGAGCATCCCGCAAGGGATATGCAAGATACTTTTTACGTAAATAAAGAAGGCTACCTTTTGAGAACTCATACATCGCCAGTTCAAATAAGGACTATGCTTTCCCATAAACCACCCATATACATAATAGCGCCTGGAAAGGTGTACAGAAGGGATGATGACCCTACCCATTCTCCCATGTTCCATCAAGTGGAAGGGCTTGTGGTGGATAAGGATATAAGCTTTGGACATATGAAGTATACGATAGAGGTTTTTCTAAGGGAGTTTTTTGAGGTTAACGTGCCCGTGCGCTTTAGGGCTTCCTACTTTCCCTTTACAGAACCATCGGCGGAGGTGGATATTGGTTGTGTTATATGCAATGGTGAGGGCTGTAGAGTTTGCAAGCAATCGGGATGGCTTGAGGTCATGGGTTGTGGAATGGTTCACCCTGCCGTATTTGAAAGCTGTGGAATAGATACAGAAATATATAGCGGCTTTGCCTTCGGAATGGGCGTGGAAAGGCTTGCTATGCTATACTTCGGCATAGATAACATAAAACTCTTCTTTGAAAACAACATTAGATTCTTAAGGGAATTTTAGTAATGTTTAAATTCTTTACACCACAGGAAAGGAAAATAGTCCTTAGCATAACCTTTGCTGTAATGGTGCGTATGCTTGGTCTTTTTTTACTTCTCCCAGTGCTTTCTCCCTATCTCAAGACTTTGGAGGGATCAACACCAGAATTGATAGGTCTTGCCGTAGGCATATATGGACTTGCCCAAGCTTTACTTCAAATTCCCTTTGGCTATCTATCGGATAAGTACGGAAGAAAGCCTATTATATTTGTCGGCATGGTTACTTACGCTATGGGCAGTTTTATGGCTGCCCTTGCTGGCAATATATGGGCCATGGTTTTTGCGAGATTTTTACAGGGTTTTGGTGCTATATCCTCGGCATTGATAGCCCTTGTAGCAGACCTTATAAGGGAAGAAGTAAGAACACGAGCCTTTGCAAGCATAGGAGCTTCCATAGCCCTTACCTTTGCTCTTAGTATGCTTGTATCCCCCATATTAGCTGGAAAGTTTGGCGTACCCTTTATCTTCTTCCTTACTGCCCTTTTTGGTCTTTTAGCCCTTTTTATTCTAATGTTACAAGTACCAGAACCCAAAACAAGATCAAAGGAAAGGGAAATAAACCCGTCTATTAACAATATCCTTTTTCTACTAAAGGAGAAAAATCAACTATTTTTAAACTTTTCTGTGGGATTACTTCATGCCTACTTGGTTTTGATATTTACCCTTATACCTTACCAACTTGTCTACAAGTATAACATGCCAAAGGTGGAGCATTGGAGAATTTACTTGCCTTCCGTACTCCTTGCCCTTTTGCTTATGGTTCCCTCAATAATTACCGCAGAGAGGAAGAAAAAATTCATGGAAGTTTTCCTCCTTGCCATATTTATGATACTTCTATCCTTCCTCATTGCCCAATTCTTTAATGGCATTTGGGGGATATTTTTTACAGTGCTCCTGTTCTTTTTGGGCTTTAATCTTTTGGAAGCTTTGATTCCTTCCTTACTTACAAGACTTACCCATCAAGACCTTAGGGGAATTGCCTTTGGCTTTTTTAACACGGTACAGTTCCTTGGTGCCTTTGTTGGGGGTGTATGGGGAGGTTACGCCATAAAGCATGGCTACCAATACATGACTGTTTTATCTATCCTCTTAGCTATATTTTGGCTGTCTTTTTCCTATCTTTGGTTTAGGGGTTTAAGGTAGTATACTTTTCAATGGTCAGGTTTTTACCCTTTAGTTTATACTCTTTTAATACTTCTCCAAAGTTTTTACCACATGATATTACATAGTCTGCCTTTTGTAGCTTCTCTAACCTGCTTACTGGTTCACCCTTCCAAATAGCCAAGTATAAGCATAGGGTTTTTTCTTCTGGGCATTCGCAAGCTATGCTCTTGTTTAGATCCACCAAGCTGGCCATATCCTTGGCTATTCTTTTTCTGGAGCTTTCAGAGGCTTCTGCGTATGAGAAGAAAACAAAAGCGTATAAAAC
>CALLAD010000066.1 GCA_938002625.1 uncultured Aquificaceae bacterium | reverse complement strand
TTCCGATTCAAAAGAATCCGCCGATTACGAAATATCCTTTATATTTTCACAGCTTGAAAGGGTCTGAAGTACAAGCTCCTTTAGGGCTTGTATGTAGAGGGGGTGGGTTTTTAAGGTAGGTATTCTTACAAAATCCACTCCCTTTTCTCTTGCCCTGTTTCCATAAACATAGTCAAGCTCGTAAAGGGTTTCTGAATGCTCACATGTAAAGGATACGGGTATAAGGGCTATCCTTCTTACTCCAGAGGATATTAACTTTTCCAAAAGTTCATCGGTAAAAGGTTCAAGCCATTTTGCGGGTCCCACTTTGCTTTGATAACCAAGAGCATATGGTACTCCAGAAAAATACTCCATTATTAACCTTACCGTTTCCTCCGTTTGCCTTTTGTATGGGTCTCCTTCCTTTATGATACTTATGGGAAGACTATGGGCTGTAAAGAGAAAATAATAGTCCTTCCAATTGGGCAAGTTTTCCTTTATGTTTTCCACCATAGCTTTAATGTATGTTGGGTGGTTATAGTAGCAGTTTATTCTGTATATAGGTATGGGAGAGGGATAAAAATAAGGTCTTTCTTGGCCCTTTAGCGTAGTTAGGGCAAAGTGTGTACCCTTTTTGCTTAGTTTTCTAAATACTCTGTCAAACTCATTAAAGGAAGATCCCGTAGTAGTCCTACTGTACTGGGGATAAAGGGGTAATAGAACTATTTTCTCTATGGGATAGCTTAACAATTCCCTTAGGGCTTCCTCCGTAAAAGGATGCCAATATCTAAGGGCTACCACCACCTTATAGTTATCTCCCAAGGATTTTTGCAAGGCTTCCCCTTGGGCTTGGGTTTGCTCCCTTTGGGGAGATTTCCCTCCCATTATCTCGTAATAATGTCTTGTCTTCTTTGCCCTTATCCGAGAAAGAAAAAAGGCAAAGGGTTTTTGTATAAGCCTTGGTACCCTTATTATATCGTGGTCGGAGAAGAGATTATACAAAAAGGGCTGAATGGCGGATAGGCTATCTGGTCCTCCCATATTAAAAAGAACTACACCAATCATGGAAGCTATTATAGTATCCTCTCTATGTCTATTTTGTTTTCGTATATTGCCTTTCCAACTACTACCCCATCCACTATATCCATAAGTTTATAAATATCATCAAGGCTTGCCACTCCGCCAGAGGCTATAACAGGCTTTTTCACATAAGCCTTAAATTCCCTATAGGGTTCTACATCTACTCCCTCCAAGGTACCATCCTTATCTATGTTGGTGTATAAGTACCCCCATATGGGTTTATCTTCATACCTTGTGGCAAGCTCTTCTGGTGTAAGATTGCTTTCTTCTTTCCATCCACCAATGGCAACTTTGCCACCTTTTGAATCTACTGCCAAAAGCACCCTGCTGGGAAAGGAATGAACCATATCCTCGAATACTTCTGGGTCTTTTACTGCCAATGTACCCACCACAAAAAGATCAATACCCTCCTCACTTAAAAGCTCACAGGTTTTTTTGCTCCTTATACCACCACCAACTTGTACAGTGCCATAAAAAGCTTTTCTTATAGCCCTTATTGCCTCAAGGTTTACTGGAATACCTTCAAGGCTGCCATCCAAGTCCACCACATGCAATTTTTTAAACCCAATATCGCTAAAGAACTTTGCCATATCCTCTGGAGATTTTGGGTATACTTTCACCTTCTCAAACTCACCCTTAAAAAGCCTTACTACTTTGCCCTCCTTTAAATCTATTGCTGGAATTAGAAAGTTTTTTATCATAGGGATAAAATATTACAGGATGGGAAAAGCAAGGTCAACCACCATATTAGCCGTAAAAAGGGACAATGTAACCGTAATGGGTGGAGATGGACAAGTAACCCTTGGTCATTCTGTTATAAAGCATAGTGCAAGAAAGATAAGGAAAATATACAAAGACAGCATATTGGTAGGATTTGCGGGCTCTGCGGCCGATGGACTTGCCCTTATGGAAAGATTAGAAGCAAAGCTTGAAGAATTTAGGGGAAGCTTACTAAAGGCTTGCGTTGAGCTTGCAAAGGATTGGAGGATGGATAGAAGCTTAAGAAGATTAGAAGCCCTTCTTCTTGTCGCCGATAAAGAGCGTATGCTTCTCCTTTCTGGGAACGGAGACATTATAGAACCAGAGGAGCCCGTATTGGCCATAGGCTCTGGTGGTGATTATGCAAGAGCTGCCGCTTTGGCCCTTTATAGAAACACAAACATGCCCGCCGAGCATATAGTAAAGGAAGCTCTAAAAATAGCAGGGGAGATATGCATATACACCAACCAAAATTTTATTATTGAAAAGCTTGAATAAGGTAATTTTCTTAACAAAATCTTAACAAATTCTTTATACAATTTGGGCAGATATGATAGAGCAGCTTTTTTTGAGAAAAGGGGAAGCAAGGATTTATTTTTCCACCATAGAAGAAAGAAATTTATTCTTAAAAGGTATGAAGGGGGTGGAGGGAGTATTAGAAGTTGACTACAAAGAAAATACAAGAACCATGCTTATAAAGTTTAAAGAAGGAAGTTTTATGCATTATTTATTGGAAAATTTAGCTTCTAAAAGGAGGTCTAAGCTGGAGGGGGAGGATTTGCATTTTTACATACAGCCTTTCCTTAAACATCCAGCCGTTAAGCTTGGCTTTAGCACCATTTTATTGGGATGGAAGGTGGGCTTGATCTCCTTTGCCGTCTGCAGTATGTTTTTAGTTCCTTATTTGAAAACTAAGTTTTAAGGAGGTAAGGTATGCTAAACTTGAGCATTCCAAGTAGCATAGGTGGGTGCATATCAACCAATATGATGCTTTACGGTTTTGGTGCTTTGGCTGGTTTGGTAGTACTTGGCAAGCTAATGAGAGATTCAAGGCCCATCTTAGTTTCTGCCACTAAGGAGGTTATAGCTTTCCAACAATGGCTCAGCGGAAGGTTAGAAGAGAACAAAGAATACTGGGAAGATGTAGTTTCTGAAGCTAAACATTTATACAGGTTGGAGGTTGAGAAAAAACTTGAAATTCTTCAAAAGCAGCAAGAGATACTACAAAAAATAAAGGATAGGATATAAGGAGGTAAGATATGAACGGCGTAGGATCCATACTTAGCAGAGTTTTTTGTTCAGGACCTTTTAGCTTTGCCCTTGGTTTTGGCCTTGGAGTGCTTGCCCTATACCTATTAGACAAGGAAAGGGAAAAAAGAAAATTTGAAGAGACTCAAAGGGAAATAGAAGCTCTTGTGAAAGCCTTAGAGTTAAAACTTCAACAAGAAACTAAGACAGAAGAATGACCGCATACAGAATAGAAAAGCTACACCTTGGAAGAATAAAGCTATCCTCCTATATATTCAAATACTTACATCATCCAGAGGATACACTTCAGGCTTACTTTTCAAGGTTTGGCGGAGTGCGAAAAGTTAGCTATTCAAGATCCACTGGTCGCCTTACCCTTGAGTATGACCCAAAAACCTTTGACCTTATTGAATTTTTAAACTTCATAGAAAATACACCACGGGATATTTTCTTAGAAGACCTTTCCAAAGAAAGCCCAAAGCCAAAAGAAAAGGGAAAAGAATCCACCAAATGGCTTGCCTTAACTACCTTAGGTTTTTCCCTTTACCTTTTTAGGGGATTGCTACCAAATCCAGTTTTTACTTGGACAGCTCTACTTCTTTCAAAACCCGTTCTTGATAAGGCTTTTAGATCCCTTAAAAAGGGCAAGTTAGACGTTCATTTTCTTGATTCTTCTGCCATAGTTTTAGCAAGCTTGAGCGGTAGCCCCTTCTCTGCTCATACGATGATTTTCCTGTTGGCTTTGGGAGATTACCTTGCAGAAAGGGTAGAAAAGAAAGCCTATGAAAAGATAGAAAAGTTGTTCTCTTATAAGAAGGATACGGCTTGGCTTCTTGTTGGTAATGGTCAAGCTATAAAGGTAAAAGCCACAGACCTAAAAAAGGGAGACACTATAGCAGTGTACGCAGGAGAGAAAATTCCCGCAGACGGCGAGGTTATAGAGGGCGATGCCTTGGTAAATCAAGCGTCCCTCACTGGAGAATCTAACCCCGTACATAAAAAGCCAAGAGATAAGGTATATGCTGGTACCTTTGTGGAAGATGGTAAGCTGTACATAAGGGTAGAAAGCGTGGGAGAAGAAACCTTAGTTGCCAAAATAGCAAGGATAGTGGAAGAGGGTATAAAGGAGCCCATAAGCATACAAAGGTTGGCAGAAGAGGAAGCAAATAAATTGGTCTTACCTACCATAGGCTTTGGCTTTCTTTCCTATTTAGCAAGTGGACAAATAAGCAGGCTTACTTCTACCCTAATCATAGACTACCATACGGGTATACACCTTTCTACACCTCTTACCCTTTTGTCCAGCGCGGCAGAGGCTTCAACTTACGGAATTCTAATAAAAAGTGGTGGCAAGTTAGAAGCCCTTTCTAAGGTGGATACCTTTGTTATGGATAAAACGGGAACCCTTACGGTAGGAAGCCCAAAGATAGAGGATATAGTAGGATTAGAAGTCTCCCAGGAAGAAGCCCTGCTATATGCCGCATCCTTGGAGCAAAGGATAACCCATCCGGTAGCCAAGGCAATAGTAAAACTGGCAAGGGAAAGGGGCTTGGAACTTATACCCAGAGAAAATTCCAAGTACCATATAGGGCTTGGTATAGAGGGTGAATTAGAGGGTACCAAGTATATGTTGGGTAGTACACGCTTTATGCAAAGTAAGAACATAAAAATCAGTTCTGAGGTGAGAGATCTTGTAGATAAATTCCATTCAGAGGCTAAATCGGTCCTTTATTTAGTAAGAGGAAGAAAAATAATAGGACTTCTTACCTTCTTGGATCCTTTGAGGGAAGAGGCAAAGGATGTGGTGGCGGAGTTAAAAAGGCGTGGCAAAAGGGTTGTTCTATGTACTGGAGATAATGAAGGAATTGCAAAGTACATAGCAAAGCAGCTTGGTATAGATGAATTCTATGCAAGAGTATTCCCTGCAGAAAAAGCAAAGATTGTAGAAGATTTAAAAAGGCGTGGTAGTGTGGTGGCCTTTGTAGGCGATGGTGTTAACGACTCTCCAGCCCTATCCGTATCGGATGTGGGTATATCCCTAAGAAGCGGTACCGATATAGCCATAGAGGTAGCGGATGTTGTTATAGGAGATAACCTATGGCACCTTGTTTCGGCGGTGGATATAGCAGAGCATACAATGAGCAAGCTTAGAAAGATCTATAGACTGAATTCTTTAGCAAACACGGCAGGGCTTATAGGTTCCCTTTTGGGGCTTATTGGTCCCTCTGCGTCTACCCTTATAAACAACGGCACCACATTGCTTTTAGGTTTATATTCAATAAGAAATAAAAAAGGAGGTTTAAGCCATGGAAGAAAAGAAGGACATAGCCCAAGAGTTGGAAAAAATCAAGGCAGAACTTGAAGAGCTTAAGAAAAAGCTAAGTGAAGCAGAGGAGAAGGGAGTAACACACTTGCCAGCAGAAGCCCTTTCAAAAATTGCAGAAATAGGCAAAGACATTGTAAAAACAACGGCGGAAATAGGAGAAAAGGCTTTTAAAGTTGTTAAGGCTTCCGTAGAAGGTGCAGTAGAGGGGGCAAAGAAGGCACTAAAAGAGGAGAAAAAGGAAGAGGAAAAGAAGGAAGAAGGATGATCTTTGTAAAAACAAGGAGCGGAAGGTATATAAATAGCCTTCACATAATAGCCATTTCGGTAGAAGAGGCAAAAATAGAGGTTGATGGTAAAAAAAGGTTGGTTTACAAGGTGGTTGCTTACCTAAGCCAGCCCCTCCTTCCTGCTGTCCTTGGCATATACTCTACAGAGGAAAGGGCAAGAGAGGTCCTTGACCAAATTATAGAAAAAATATCTCAAGAGGAGAGGGTCGTATACATTGAAAGTGAATACTGAGGATTACATAAGGGAGCTAAAGTTTTTAGCCCATCAACTCCAAGATAAACATAAGGATATCTTTTCCCGTATTGAAAGCCCTGTATTACTCACTATTCAACTTCCAGATAATGGCTTTGTTAACTTCCTAATAGATTCCCAAGGTATAAACTATCAGGAAAACCCTCCAAACGTGAGGGATAGGATAATAATATCCTACAAAGACTTACTTAAGCTTATTGAAAAACCATCAAAGATCATAAGATACGTTCTTGAAGGTAGGGTTAAGATATATGGAGACTATAAGAGAGTACTCAATACACTACAAGAAGTCCTTTAGAATACCCTATTTAAAATTTTTGTTATTAAGTTTTCCAAAAGCCCACCAACCACAAAAGACTCTATTAGTATAGTCCTATCCTTCTCTGTAAGGAAAGTATCCCTCTCGCGCTTTCTTATTTTCTCACCCTTTTTTATAAGCTTTTTATACTGTTCCTGCTCCCGTATAATGTTTTTCAGTAATTCATCTATTTTCTCCCTCATATCATATAAAAGTTTAAAATAAAATTGTTAAGATTTTGTTAAGCTCCTTAAAAGTCTTATTCCTAAGCAAATGGATTAAAATTTTACACATGTTCAAAAAGGTTCTGATAGCCAACAGAGGAGAAGTAGCTCTTAGGATAATAAGGGGATGCGAAGAATTGGGCATAAGAACGGCAGCCATTTATTCGGAAGCGGATTCTAAATCTTTATACGTGAAAAAAGCCGATGAAGCTTACCTCATACCAGGAGACCCTGTAAGGGCTTACCTTGACTATGTGAAAATAGTAGACCTTGCTAAATCCATAGGAGCAGATGCTATACATCCTGGCTATGGTTTTTTGGCAGAAAATGCCAATTTTGCAAAATATTGTGAAGAGAAAGGTATAACCTTTATAGGCCCTTCACCAGAGCATATAGAACTTTTTGGAGATAAGGTAAAAGCAAAACAAGCCATGCAAAAGTTGGGAATTCCCACAATACCTGGATCTCCAGAACCCTTGAAAAATTACGAAGATGCCCTGCACTATGCAAAGGAGATAGGGTTTCCCATAATGCTTAAATCCGCCTATGGTGGTGGTGGTAGGGGTATGAGGGTGGTTAGAAATCCCGATGAACTTCCCCATCTTTTTGAGTCTGGCTATAGGGAGGCGGAAGCCTTCTTTGGAAAGGGAGATCTTTTTGTGGAAAAATACATTGACAATCCCAAGCACATAGAGGTGCAAATACTCGGCGATAAATATGGCAATGTTATACATCTTGGAGAAAGAGATTGTTCTGTACAAAGAAAACACCAAAAAGTAATAGAAATAACTCCATGTCCCGTCTTGCCAAAGGATTTAAGACAGAAGATACTGGGCTTGAGCGTAAAGGCTATGATGCAGGTAGGTTACTACAGCGCTGGAACCTTAGAGTTTTTGGTGGACCTTAAAAATAAGGAGTTTTACTTCATAGAAATGAACACACGCCTTCAGGTAGAGCATACTATAACGGAAATGGTAACGGGTGTAGATATAGTGGAGACCATGATAAGGGTAGCTATGGGAGAGCCCTTGCCCTTTACCCAGAGCGATATAACCTTTAGGGGTTACGCCATAGAGTTTAGAATAAACGCCGAAGACCCAAAAAGAAACTTTGCACCAGCACCAGGTAAAATAACCGCTTACTATTCACCCGGTGGCCCAGGTGTAAGGATGGATGCTGGAGTTTATAAGGATTATGTTATACCACCATATTATGATTCTATGATAGCTAAGATGAGCGTATGGGCGCTTACATGGGATAGAGTATTGGCAAGGGCAAGAAGGGCTATAGATGAGTTTATCATAAGGGGTGTGCCTACCAACATACCCTTGCATAGGGAAATAATAAGAGATCCAGATTTCATATCTGGATACTTTGGTATAAGGTTTTTAGAAGAAAAACTGCCCACTTATGATTTTGAAATAGAGGAAGAAAGGGATCCAGAAAGCGTTGCCCTCGCCGTGTCGGCGGCAATAGCTGCTTACTATGGATTATAGACTACGCTTATTCCCTCGCTTTCAAAGCCAAGGGGACCTATTACCTTTACGGTAAAAATTACCTTTTCCTTTGGTATTGGCATTTCAAAGGCAAAGCCTACCGTTCTTCCTATTTCCTCTCCATTCATGTACACAACAAATTCCCTATACTCCTTATCATAAAACCAAACCAAGTATAGTTTTTCTTGGGATTGTCTTATTTCAAGCTTTTTCACATCCTCCACTGGTGGGGCCTTTTTAGGTTTTACGCAAAAGTTCACAAAAGCGCTTTCGGAGCTATTCTTTATACCCGTTACTGCATAACACCTTTCCCAATAATCCTTCTTTATTTCCTTTGTATTTTTAAACTCTTCGCCGCTTTCTAAAAGTAAAGTACCATTTTTTATGCTGTAAAGCTTGTAGCTTTCAAAACCATAAGCTAAAAGCCTCACATATTCCTCCTCTTCCAATATTTCCAGAGCTGGTTTTTCCTGAAGGGATTTACCTACGCAGTATTTTTTACTTTTTCCACCAACCCTTTCTATAAAAAAGCAAAAGGCTTCCGGCCTTTCCTTTATCCAGTATTCCCCTTCCCTCTCAAAATCCTTTATTTTTATATCGCCAGAAAGACTTTTTACATAAACTTTATCCCCTATTCTTTTTACTACTACTTCTGGTTCCTTTAAAACTTCTGGATTTGCCTTTATTCCGCAAGCGGAGAGAAATAACAAAAGAGAAAAAAATGCTTTATTTAGGTGGTCCCGATTCCTTTTCATAGGGCCAAACTATTATACCACCCGCAAGGTTATACGCCTCATATCCCATATGTCTAAGAAAATAGGTGGCAAAAGCGCTCCTTTCACCGCTCCTACAATAGACTATATAAACTTTATCCTTTGGTAAACTGCTATAGGCATACCTCAGCTCATCAAGGGGTATTAGTATAGAATTGGGAATTCTTAGTTGTATATGTTCTTGCGGAGTTCTAACATCTAAAAGAACAACATTATTTTTTTCTAACATTTCCTTTGCTTCTTTATAGTCAACCTCCGGTACTTGAAACATGAGAACCTCCTTATTGAATTAATTATATTCTAAAAAGCTAATAGTTAGTCTCAATAGAGGTCATCCATTTATGAGGAAAGCATCTCCCTTAGGATTTTATTAACCATTTGTGGGTTTGCCTTGCCCTTTGCCTTTTTCATCACCTGTCCAACCAAAAAGCCAAAAACCTTTTCCTCCCCAGATTTATACCTTTCAACTTCCTTGGGATTTTCCTTTAAAACCTCCTCTATAAGGCTTCTTATTTGACCTTCGTCGCTAACTTGTCTAAGCCCCTTCTCTTCCACTATTTGTTCTGCATCCTTACCAGTGAGCACCATTTCCCTTATAACTTCCTTTGCAAGCTTTGAAGATAGGGTTCCTTCCTTTATTAACCTTACAAGATTGGCAAGAGCTTTTGGACTAACAGGTGAATTTTCAATGTCCTTTCCTATTTCCGAAAGATTTCCAAGAAGGTCGTTTAAAAGCCAGTTGGCTACAAGCTTTGGTTCTTGGGAATAGTATTTAAGGGCTTCTTCAAAAAAGTCACCAAGCTCCTTATTTTCTGTTAAAACCCTTGCCGAATAATCATCAAGGGAAAATTCTTTTATATACCTTCCAAGCCTCTCCTCGGGAAGCTCTGGCATGCTTACCCTAATCTCTTCTATCCACTCTTTTGGTATTATCAAGGGTAAAAGGTCTGGATCTGGAAAATATCTGTAATCCTCTGCCTCTTCTTTTGTTCTCATAGTATGGGTAAAACCCGTTGAAGGGTCAAAGGTTCTTGTCTCTTGCACAACCTTTCCACCAGAAAGTATAAGCTTTATCTGGCGCTCCATTTCCCATTCTATAGCCTTTTGGACAAACTTAAAGGAGTTTACGTTTTTTATTTCAACCCTTGTTCCAAACTCCTTTGATCCCTTTGGCCTTACCGATAGGTTTATATCACATCTCAATTGTCCCTTTTCCATGTCTGCTTTGGATACGCCCGTATATCTCATAATATTCCTTAGCTTTTCAAGAAATTTCTTTGCCAACTGTGGCGAATCTATATC